>NZ_JBPCHW010000030.1:0-26520 GCF_051011795.1 Chryseobacterium sp. RLHN22 | reverse complement strand
TGAGTTTAAAGATTTTTCCTAAATCAAATCTCGTAGAAAATCCTCGTTTGCCTTTGCTTAAATGAGGTAAAATCCATTTTTCCAGTTTATCTTTGCTTATGAGTTCCAGATTTTAGTTCTTTTTTTTGCAACTCTAAATTGCTAATTTTCTGGAAACTCTTTTTCTAAAAAAGTTTAAACAGGCTTAAGGTTAAAATAAATCAAAAAAAATACCGCTATCTTTATGGTAACGGTATTTTTTTAACATTATTATTCACTTTTAGCTAACTAAAATATCTCCTGTCATAACTGCCGGAATTTCAACGCCCATGGCATGCAAAATAGTTGGAGCTATATCGCCCAGTTTTCCCGGTTTTAGATTCCAGTTCTTGTCTTTATCCATCACAATTAACGGAACAAGATTGGTTGAATGTTGCGTATTCGGAGAACCATCTGCATTAATCATGACATCAGAATTGCCGTGATCTGCCAAAATGAAAACTGCATAACCGTGTTCATAAGCCATCGTTGCAACTTTTTCAATGCATTTATCAACGGTTTCGGCAGCTTTTACAGCAGCTTCAAAAACTCCGGTGTGGCCAACCATATCGGTATTTGCGAAATTTAGACAAACAAAATCAGCGGTTTCATTTTCCAGTTCAGGTAAAATGGCATTTGTAATTTCGTAAGCAGACATTTCTGGTTTTAAATCATAAGTCGGAACATCTTTCGGACTCGGACAAAGCAATCGCTTTTCACCATGAAACTCTTCTTCACGACCTCCTGAAAAGAAGAATGTAACGTGAGGATATTTCTCTGTTTCAGCTATTCTGATCTGGGTTTTCCCGTTTCTTTCCAAAACTTCGCCCATGGTATCTTTTAAAACTTCTTCGTCAAAAACTACATTTACATTTTGATAGGTTTTATCATAATTCGTTAATGTAATATAATGTAACGGAAGTTTTCTCATGAAATATTCAGGCATATCGTGCTGACAAAGAACTTCAGTAATCTCTCTTCCTCGGTCTGTACGGAAGTTGAAACAGATGACAACATCATGATCTACGATTTTCCCAACAGGAACAATGTTTCCTATCTGCGTTTCTTTTACCAAAATAATTGGTTTGATGAACTCATCGGTAATGTTTTCATCATAAGAACGTTTAATTGCCGCAACAGCATCTGTGGTTTGTAAACCAACACCTTCCACCATTGCATCATACGCTAATTTCACACGCTCCCATCTTCTGTCTCTGTCCATTGCGTAATATCTTCCGATCACAGAGGCCAGCTTTCCGGTTGTGTGATGCATATGATCCTGGATTTCTTCAATAAATCCTAAACCTGAATGCGGATCGCAATCTCTGCCGTCTGTAAACGCATGAACGTAAACGTTTTCGTTGAGTCCAAAATCTTTTGCAGCAGATAATAATCCTTTTAAATGATTGATATGTGAATGTACTCCACCGTTGGAAACCAAGCCAATGAAGTGTACATTTTTATTTTCTTTTTTAGCGTAAGCAAAAGCTTCCTGAATGACCTTTTCCTGTCCTAAAGTTCCATTTTCGACAGCCATATTCAGTTTTACCAGATTTTGATAAACTACTCTACCCGCTCCCAGATTCATGTGACCTACTTCGGAATTTCCCATTTGCCCGGCCGGAAGACCCACTGCCAAACCACTTGCTTCAAGTGTTGTATGTGGAAATTTTTGATAACAACTATCTATAAATGGTGTATTTGCCTGTGCCAATGCAGAAACTTCAGGATTTGTTCCCAAACCCCATCCGTCAAGAATGGCTAAAATTGCTTTCTTCGACATTATATTTTTAATTTTAACAAACAAATTTACCGATTTTATGATGAATTCGAGAATTTTGAGACTTAAATTTCGTTTTAAAATGATGAAAAGCTTTAATGAAAATGATAATCAATAAAGTTTTATTTATAATTTTGCGCTATGGATTTACGAGATCAATTAAAAAACCTTTTTCCTGAGCATGAAGAGCAGGATTTTGAAATGCCTGAAGAAGAATTTAAGCAGAAAGAACCCTTGGTTTGTAAGTTTGAAAAAAAAGGCAGAAACGGAAAACCTGTAACGATTGTTGAAGGTTGGGAAGGCAGTGAAGAAGATTTGAAAAAGATTTCAAAAAAGATAAAAACCACTTTGGGAATCGGTGGTTCTGAAAAAGACGGTACTATTATCATTCAGGGGGATAATCGCGATAAAATAATGGCGATCCTGAAAGATATGGGCTATAAAACGAAAAGAGTCGGAGGATAATTTAGAAATAAATCTGCGTTTGTGGCATCAAAGTTTTAAGCTTTTCAATTGTCGCTTTATCCATAGGGTTTCCTGTTAAAATAAGTGTTTTAAGATTTTTTAGCTGAGTCAGTTCATTAGGTAGATCTTTCAATTGATTATTGGCAAAATTCATACTTACTACATTTTTCAATCCTTTTACTTTTGGGGAAATCTCTTTCAGATTATTCTGACTTGCATTTAGAAACTCCAGATTTTTAGATTTAAATACTGATTCCGGAAGTTTTACGATGGTATTTTGCTGCAGTTCGAGATATTTTAAATTTTTTGGAAATCTTACGTCTGTCAAATCATTGATCTGGTTGGCTGCGAGATTGAGGTATTTCAAATTTTTAATTTGATTCAAATCTTTCTCTACGAAACTTATCTGGTTGCCTGAAAGATTAATTTCTTCAAGTGTCGGGATTTTAGTAAGAGCCTTCGGAAATACATTCAGATTATTTGCATCGAAATGTACTATTTTCAGATTTTGAAGCTTTGCAAAATTATTATTGATTTTAGTTAAGCTATTCAGGTTCATTGAGAAGCTCGTAAGCTTTTTAAGATCACCAATTTCATCAGGAATAAATTTAATGCTGTTTCCGTTTAAATTTAATATTTCAAGTTGTTTCAGCTTAAAAATTTCATCATCCATTTTTTCTAAATTATTTCCCATTAAATTCAGGAAAAAAAGAGAATCCATCTTTGAAAGCTCTGGAGAAACATTGAATATGCCTTTATCTCTAAAACTCATACTGTAAACGGTTTTACCGCTTTTCAAAGCATCTTCTACATTGGTGTATGTTGGATACTTCAGCGGGTCGATCTGTGCATAAGCATTCGAAAGGGAGAAAATAGCGATGATATAAAGTAATTTTTTCATAATAAAAAAAGCCACCGACAAAGAAAATGCCGGCAGCTGAGAAAGAAAATTAGTAATTATTTTTTAAGAATTTTCACTGTTTTCTGGAAGCCATCTGCTTCGATGTTCAGCATCAAAACTTTTGAAACCTGAAGCTGTGAAGTGAAATCCAGTTCTAATGAACTATTTGATCCTGTAAACTTTTTAGTATAAACAATTTTACCATCCATGCTGTACGCTGTTACAGAAAGATTTTTAAGTGCTTTCGGAGATTCTATTTTCACTAAACCTGAAGTTGGGTTTGGAGAAACGGTAACTTCTGTTTCAGAAATAGCTTCTGATGTTCCTAAAGAACCTGTTGTTCCTAAAAACTCCTTCAATGCGATGATCATCGTAGCCGATTTACCTTTGTAATCTATTGTATTTCCTGTTGCATCAATATCAGTAGAGATTGAAGAATCTGGATGCTGAACAGAGAAGAACCCGAATTTGTGATCCGGCGTAAATGTCAATCCTGTTGGCTCTGAACCTGCAGGCATTGAAGCAAACAACCTTACATTAGGATTTGCCTGGGTGTGCGTTGGAGCAACTACCCAGATGTAGTTTTTACCACCATCCTGAAGAACCCAAAGATTTCCAAGTTCGTCGAATGTTAAGTTATCATTACCGTCACCCCAAGTTTCTGTTTTAACGCCCTGTGCCGTGTTGAAAGAATATTGAGTGTTTAATCCGCCTACAAAAACTTCAACCTGAGAAGCTGTAGTTCCGTTATCCAGCATGCGGTAAACTTTGTTTAAACCTTTTGCTGCAAAATATACTTTACCATCAATCGGGCTTATTTCAATATCTTCAATTCCGTTAAACTTCGTTCCACCTAATGATTCCGCTAAAGAAGTTGTATTATTCTGATCTGCCTGAGTTTTATTCGGAACCTGAATCCATGTTGCGGTTGTAGCAACAGGGTCTCCACTTGATAATCCCTGATCTAATTTCAGTACATATAAATTTCCTGAAGCTAAATTATTTGGCGTATCCATTACATATTTGTAAACCATGTGTGTTCCGCCGTCTTCACCGTAATAAGCCGTCGTTCCTGCATTGTTAACCACTACATTTTCGTGGTTCATGATTCCCATCTGCCAAAGCTTATCTTTTGTGCCGTTAGAATTATGAGACATTACCTGAGCAGTTGCAGGATTGATCTCAACCAACCATCCGTAATCTTTGTATCCGTCTGCATTGGTATCATTTCCGGTAACAGATTCTTCTGCTGTAACCACTGTTCCCCAAGGTGTAACTCCGCCCGAACAGTTTCTGATGGTTTGTACCAAGCTCGTAGAAGAGAAATCTACTCCTCTTGATTTTGTTAATTGCCAAAGTTTTGTAGTCGCATTATAATTAATTTCTGCCATCGTCACTCCACCAGGATTGGTTTCATGATTTACAGATAAATAACCGTCTGTACTGCTTGCATTTTTAGGAACATAACCGGTGAAATCGTTTTGTCCGCCTACTAATCCTCCACCGTCTGTGTAAGCATCTCCTTCTTTCAGGATCATCTGGAACCGGTGCTCCGCAGGAATAATTAATTTCCCCGTCTGATTGGTAGGAACTATTGAAGTAAAACAACTGATGTGAGTTCCTGTACAAGTATTTGTAGGCGGCGTAGTTGTTGCAACCGTTTTTAAGTATGCATCAATTGTTAAATCAGAACTTGATGCGCTTCTGTTGTGTAATTCGATTGAAATTCGATTAACTCCCTGAACAAATTTATTTTTAGGAATTGAAAAAATATTAATTGCTGTTTCTGCTGCTCCGTCTATGGTTGTGCTTGAAAAAGTTCCGTGAGAAACCGTTCCTGAAGGCATATTGTCTCTAATCACTTCTTCACCGTTCAGATAAACGATAATACCATCGTCTCTTCTAACTCCGAATTCCATAGTATTGGTAAGATCTGCCAAGTTTACCGTGAAATCTTTTGTGAGATAAGCCGTATCAACACCTGATACGAATGCAGTTGTTACAGGATCTCCATAACCTAATGGCCCGTTTCCTGAAGCCCATGTTGAAACATCATAGTTTGCATTTTTCCATGTTGCAGGAAGTGCAACGTCTGCATCATTAAAACGCCAAGAACTTGCAAGACCAAAAATTGTGGTCTGCGCCTGCATTGCAGAACCCGTCACTAAAGCAAGCATTGCAACTGTAAGTAGTTTTTTCTTCATTTTTAATACTTTTATTATTTCTGATGCAAAACTATTTTTTTTCCTGCGAAGCCTTTATTAATAAGGTTTTAAATAAACAATGCTTAAAATTAACAAATCAAGAACCTAATGTTACGAGAATTAAATAAATGTTAAATTATTTGTAAGTGAATAACGATTGATAAATTTTACTTAGATTTTGTCTTGCTGATATCGGTAAGAGAATTCAGAAAAGCAATGATCTGCTTTATTTCTACAGGTGTAAGATCCAGTTTATCTGCAGGTAAAGTCTGGTTTTTTATTTCTAAACCAAGACCTTCTGCCCCGCCCTGATTATAAAATTCCAGAACTTCTTCCAGTGTATTGAATGCGCCGTTATGAAAATAAGGTTTTGTAAGGGCAATATTTCTTACCGTTGTTGTTTTAAAAGAGTTTTCATAAATCCATGAATCTTCTTTTTTCACATTGCTTTTTATTCTCCCTCTGTCTGAATCTATTTCTAAAGGCAGATTCTGAACAGGTTTTTTGGTAACTCCCAAAACCTCAGATTCATTTTCATTAAAAAACGGCGGAACAAGCCCCGAAAACAACGGTGCGAAATGACATGTTGCACAATTTGCTTTTCCCATAAAAAGATTGAATCCTTTTTTGGCATCATCAGAGATCTCTTTTTCATTTCTCATAAATCTATCGAAATCGCTGTCGAAAGAATATAATGAAGCCACATACGAGCTTAGAGCTTTGGAAAATGTCTGTTTATCAATATTTCCGTTTTTATAAGCTTTTTTGAATGCCTGTTTGTATTCAGGATTTGCTTTTAATTTTTTGATGATGCTTTCATAGCTTGTATTAAATTCATCAGCATTGTAAATAACGTGCTCCGCCTGTTGCTCAAGATAATACGCTCTCATATCATAGAAAAATCTTTTAGCGAAAACAGCATTATAAAGGGATGGGGAATTTCTTAAAACCGTTTTTCCTTCTATATTGCTTGGAGATTTTGTTTTGAGATCTGTAAACGCATTTTCAGGTAAATGGCAGGTTGCGCAACTCATTTTACTGTTATCGCTCAAAGTTTCATCATAAAATATTTTCTTCCCTAAACTTTTCAGATCATCATTATCTTCAGAACCTTTAAGCAAAGTAAAAAAGTAAGGATTGAGAAAATCGCTGCTGAAAAAGTTTTTATTGGAAGCATTCCACCCTGAGAATTCTTTTAAATCATCTTCATTTCCGTCCCATTTTCCTAATTCTTCATAGATAGGCTGCAGATATTTTTTGTAAAATTCGATCCGGTCAAAACTTTCGAAATCTTTGTTTTTTGAAAGATAAATAATAGCTTCGGTAAACATTTTATTTACATTGCCTGTATTATAATTTTTAAAATAAGAATCGTTTTGGATGTATTTTTTCATTCCCTGAAAAGCAAAACTTGCTTCTTCGGAAATATTCAGAGAACCGGGAGTATCAAAACCTGTAAGTCCCAAAGTGTAAATTCTGATTAATTCAATCCTTAAGGGGAGCGTTTTGTTTTTGCCCTGACTTGTTCCATTTTTAATTGTACTTAGATAAAAGTTGTTATAATTATTGTACAAATAACCTGTAATATCAGAGATTTTATCTTTTTGTTCGGTGGCTTCATCGGAGAAAATCAATTCATCCAAAACCTGTAATCCTTCCGGAGGCAAAGTGTAAGCTGTTGTTCCCGCTGCTTCAATTCTGAATAAAGGTGCGGCGTTAAGATGGGTTTTTGAAAATTCAGGATAATGATAGGCAATGTAAAATTCAATTTGCTTATAAGAATTTCTTGTATTGCTTAATGATTTCTGAAGTTCTTCAATACTTATTTTATTTTCTTTAAAAAGCTCTACATCAGCCTTTAGATTTTCAAGTTTAAACTTAAAATCAGTTAATCCGTTTCTCAAAAAGCTGTTTTCAATAGTATGACCTTTATCGACCGTATTGAATGACATTACAAAAACTCCGATCAGTAAAGCGAAAATAAATATTGGGTAAGATTTCATATAAAAAATTAACCACAAAACTACCATCCGTAGATTACCACAAGTTTAACAAGGAATTAAATAATGTTTATATTTATTTCATTTAAAATTCACTAATTTTAAATCCCCAAAAATCAAAGGATAACTATTTATAACATAAAATAAACTATGCTAAATAAACTTGCAGCTTCAGAACTGGTTCTGAATGACGACGGAAGTGTATATCACCTCAATCTTTTACCTGAAGATATTGCCGGTAAAATCATCTTGGTTGGTGATCCCGACAGAGTGCCTAAAGTTTCTAAATATTTTGATAAAGTAGAAATCAAAAAAAATAAAAGAGAATTTTATACCCACACCGGAACGTTGCGTGGCGAAAGAATTTCTGTAATGTCAACAGGAATCGGAACCGAGAATATTGATATTGTCATGAACGAGCTTGATGCTCTTGTTAATATCGATTTAAAACAAAAAGAATTTAAAACCGAACACAAATCTCTGGAATTATTCAGAATGGGGACTTGTGGAAGCGTAAATCCTGATGTTCAGGTTGATAATATGCTTGTTACCCAGAATGTGGTTGGCTTAGACGGATTAATGCACTTTTATCAGGATTATAATTTTGAAAATGAATTTTCTAAGCAGTTTTTAGACAAATTTCCTTATAAAAAGATTAAGCCGATGCTTTATTTCTCAGAATGGTCTGAAGAATTGGGCGAATTGTATAAGGATGCAAAATATCACGGAAATACAGCTACTTTCCCGGGGTTTTATGCTCCACAAGGAAGACAGCTTCGTTTAAAAGCTCTGGACGATAAGTTTCTTGAAACATTGAATGATCTGGGAATCACCAATTTTGAAATGGAAACATCAGCAATTTATGCTTTCTCGAAATTATTGGGTCATAAAGCAATTACTGTAAATAATGTCATTGCGAATAGAAGACGTGGCGAATTTTCTTCAGATCATCATGCTTCGGAGAAAAATCTGATTGAATGGGTTTTGGAAAGAATTGTTAAGTAAAAATAAAAAAGGATTTCAAATTTGGAATCCTTTTTCGTTTTTCATAGATCTGTGTTTCTCTCCGTCTTAAAAGCTTCACAAGATCTACAGCATAAGATTATGAAAAATTTAACAGTCGATATTTTTGTTAGGAACAGTTCTTGTTTAATCAATACCATAACACACTTAAATTATCATTATTATGGAAAACCAAGATTATAACAAAGCCGAAAAAGCTGTAGACAACACAGAAAATTCTTTGAGAAATGCAGCCAATGATGCAAAATGGAAAATCAGCGATCTTGCAGACAAAGCAAGAGATTATATCAACGAAAAAAGAAACAAAGATGAAGAGGCAAGCCAGGAAGACTGGTTCGACAGGGTAAAAGCTAATGCAGCCGAAACTTGGGAAGATATTAAAGACGGAGCCAGCGAAGCCTGGGAAAAAACAAAAGATGCAGCAGAAGATGTAAAAGCAGAATGGAATAAAAAAACAAACTAGTTTAAATAGTCTTTTATATATTATCAAAGAAAACGGAGTCTTTTTAGTGAAGGCTTCGTTTTTTATTATGCTCTAAACACAAATTATTGCTACATTTGTAGATCAATAAACATTAAAAAATTATGTCATACGGTTTACTTAAAGGCAAGAAGGGAATTATTTTTGGAGCCCTTAATGAACAATCTATCGCATGGAAAGTTGCTGAAAGATGCCATGAAGAAGGCGCAGAATTCATCCTGTCAAACGCTCCTATCGCTCTTAGAATGGGAGAACTTAACGGTTTAGCAGAAAAAACAGGTTCTGAGGTAATCGGTGCAGATGCAACTTCTGTTGAAGATCTTGAAAAACTTTTTGATGCTGCTGTTGCAAAATTTGGTAAAATAGACTTCATTCTACACTCTATCGGGATGTCAATCAACGTGAGAAAAGGAAAACATTATACAGAAATGAACTATGACTGGTTGGAAAAAGGCTGGGATATTTCCGCTGTTTCTTTCCATAAAGTGATGAGAGTGGCTTGGGAAAAAGACTGTATGAATGAATGGGGAAGTATTTTAGCGCTTACATATATTGCCGCTCAAAGAACATTCCCGGATTACAACGATATGTCTGATAACAAAGCTTATCTTGAAAGTATTGCCAGAACTTTCGGAAACTATTGGGGAGAAAGAAAAGTGCGTGTAAATACGGTTTCTCAGTCTCCAACAATGACTACTGCAGGAAGTGGAGTAAAAGGTTTCGGAGGATTTTTGGGATATGCTGAAGATATGTCTCCACTAGGAAATGCAACCGCCCTTGAATGTGCAGATTACTGCGTTACACTTTTCTCAGATCTTACTAAAAAAGTAACGATGCAGAACCTTTTCCATGATGGTGGATTCAGCAGCTCTGGTGTTACTCAGAAAGTAATCAGTAAGTATGATTCTGAAAATTAATTTAGCCTTAAAGCTTTTTAATATAAAACCCATGCTGAAAACATGGGTTTTTCTTTATAATAACACTACCTTTATAATTTCTTACTGATTCCATCCCGAAAATTCTCCTTCTACATATCCTCCATTTACATATCTTGAAGTATCGTTTATATGCCATGCATATACTCCTGCAATCATAATACCTAGATCCTGTATATAATTATAAACTTCGTTTTGATACTCTCCGAATGGAGGGAGATGTTCTTGCAGTATTAAAAATTCTTTCAGATATTCATCATGAATTTCCATAGCTTTATGATAAGCATCAATTAAAGATAAATTATTTTCCTTCTGAACTACTTTTACAATATTCATTGTATCACCTTCTCTTCTAAGCTCTTTGGGCAGAGAAATAATATCATTGTGTATCCCAATCAGTAATGAGCAAAGACTATAAATACGTTTTATATGTGGATGGTCAAAAACTTCATCAGGAAGATTACGGTATTCTTTCTGTAATACTACGTAATCACAGTATGGCTGTACTCCGCTGGTCGCTTCCCTACTAAGGAGATATACCGCCAATGGAGGGACCAGATTTTCCCTGTAATATACTTTCTCTTCAGAATACCCCATAAAAACATACCTGATTGACTTTACAAATCTTGCATATATTTTTTCCGGGATTTCACACTTGATAGCATCCTGTCTTAAAACCCAAAACAAATGGAAAATTCCGTTTTCTTTAGGTTCCTGAGTATCCTCACCGGATAATAATGCAATAATCCTGTTTGTTATCTGATACATTTCATCATATGAACAACGATCAAAATAATCGTCCATCATCGCTCCGTTTGCCGTATAATTTGCCAAAGGTCTCAATTCAGCAATATCTTTTAAAAATGGACATCCTCTTGCGGCAATATCCGTAAGATGATGCTTTTTATGCTTTTCTTTGGCTTCTGCGCTGTGGAATGCATATTCTTTGTCAATCCAATCATAATATTCTTCCCGTAGTTTTTGCATATCGGGATGAATAAAATCTGGAAAGGGGTACTGAGGTTTGGGAAGATGCTGTAAACCAGCAATAAACTCGTCGTTTGTGCTTGATGTTTTCATAATTATTTTGTATTAATTTAAGGCTGACTAAAATTAATATTAAATCAGATACCACAAGATTTTTTTTCAAAATAATTGTAAAATATGTCAAAAGTCTAGAATTTATGGTTATTTAAGCTTATCTATAAATTGTTTCGGCGGAGCCAAAGGCTCCGCCGAAACTTATTAAAAATGTTAATATGAAGTATTTATAAAATTACGGTCTGTATAGAATGTGCAGGTGCGCTCAGCTTTGCAGACATTCCTTCAATCCACAGGTTAGCATCAATATCATTATCTGTATCATTCATGATAACGGTAACCAACTGTCCGTTTTCATTCATAAAAGTGGTTGAAGTAAGAGCTACTCTATTGGACGAACTCCCGATTCGTTGTGCATTAGGCTTAATGAATTTTGAAATGTGTCCTACGTAATAATATTCATAGGTATAATGAACTTCTCCTGTTTGAGTATTGGCAATAATCGGGGCAAAACAGAAATTCCCGACATGATTAGGACCTCCGGTTTCATCCAAAAGTACGTTCCAGTCTGTCCATAAAGCTGTTCCTTTATTGAAATCATTAATCATATTTCTTCCGTATAATTCTCCCAGTTTTACATCGTAGATTTTAGAAAGATCAAACTGTTCTTTACAACCTTCGGTAAAGGCTAAAAACTTATCAGGAAAAGCTCTTTGCGTTTCTGCCAAATTGTCGAAGAGCTGTGTTTTATTATTCCATGTTTCGTACCAGTGATAACCGATTCCGTGAGCATATTTTGAAGTTTCAGGATCGCTTAAAGTTGTAGTTGCTCTCTGGTAGATTAAATCGCGGTTGTGATCCCAGATCATCACTTTCTTACCTTTATATCCATTTTTCCAGAGGGTTGGTCCTAAATTATTCTTTAGAAACTCCCCTTCTTCTTCAGCGGTATAAATGCAAGATTCCCAACTTTGTGTTGCCATGGGTTCATTCTGAACGGTCAGTCCCCAAATATTGATTCCCCGTTTTTCGTATTCTTTAATGAATCTGACATAATAATCTGCCCAAGTTTGATAATACTGGTTTTCTAACCTTCCTCCTTTATACAGGCTCTTATTAGATTTCATCCAGGCCGGTGGACTCCAGGGTGAAAAATAGAAGGTAAAATCTTTCCCGATTGCTTTCTGAGCTTCCTTAATCATTGGAATTTTATATTTCTCATCATGCGCTACATCGAATGTTTTCAAAGAAGTATCATTATCCTGAACATAGGTATAGGAATCACTTGAAAAATCGCAAGAGTTCATATTGGTACGGACAACCGTATATCCCAGTCCGTTTTTGCCGTAGTAAGCTGCAAGGATTTCTTTTTGCTTATTTTCTGGCATTTTATAAAAGGTTTCGGCGGCTGCATCTGTAATTGCCCCTCCTATTCCTATCAGTTTTTGATATTTAAAATCAGGATCTACGAAAATACAGGCATCCGTTTCTTTAGGCTGTCCGAATTTTTCAAACTTCACCGTTCCTTTATCAACCATTTTCTCATTGGTTTTAGAATTGGTAAGGAAAACTTTTGCTGTTTTGCCTGCATTCTTTTTCCAGTAATGTTGTGCGTTTGCATTGAAAGCTATTCCAATTACAAGGCAACTTACAATTAATCTCTTCATTATATCTTTTCTTATTTTATATATTAAAATCACCCCGGCAAAAATTCTTCCGAATTTTCGCTACCCCTCCATAGGATGGAAATTTTAATCTTAGTTATTTTTATAGACTCTTACGTAATCTATGTAATATTTCTGGGGAAAAATGGTGTCATCAATTCCCTCTTTTCCGCCCCACATTCCGCCGATCGCCAGATTTAAAATGATAAAATAGGGCTTATCAAATGGCCAGGTTTCATAGGTTTTGGCTTCATTCTCATAAGAGAAAAACTTTTTGTCATCAATATAAAAATCAATCTTTTCGGGAGTCCAATCTGCCTTATAGATATGAAATTTTTCACTGGCATCCTCTACTTTTAAGGTATCTGTTTTTTGTGTTGCCATTAAATGATTATAATTTTTTGTATGAATTGAGGCATGGATAAAACCCTGATGATAACCTACATGTTCCATAATATCTATTTCTCCGTCGTTAGGCCATTTCTTAAGATCTTCGCTCAACATCCAGATTGCAGGCCATGTTCCGCGGCCTTTGGGAAGCTTCGCCCTTACTTCGATGGTTCCGTATTTAAATGCAAATTTTCCTCGGGTAAGAAGTCTTGCCGAAGTATATTTACTTCCTTCCCAGTTTTCTTTCCGTGCTTCTATCACTAAATTTCCTTTTCCCACTCTTGCATTTTCCAGCCGGTCTTTTGTATAGAACTGAGATTCTTCATTTCCAAAACCATGACCACCGACGTCGTAGTTCCATTTGGAAGAATCAGGTAATCCCTTATAATTAAATTCATCATTCCAAATTAATTTCCTTTTTGAATCAGGTTTGTTGGAAGCACAATTCAATGACGAAAAAACTAAAGTTCCGCCAATGAGTAAATGGAAAATATGTTGAAGTTTTATTTTCAAAATTTTGAATTTTATAGTTTAATATTTTGTTGACGCAAAGTTATGATGTCAATAGGTAAAGTTCAAGTGAGCAAAGAGTGGCGACAAGTCGCTGATGAAGGTTAATCATAAACCATAAGCTTCATCAAATCAACTTTGTTGATTATTTCTTTGCCTCCTTAAAATCCGTGCTTCTTAAATAAATCTTTGCGTTTAATTTTCAATTATTAAGGATTCTTCAATATACTGACAAACATTATTTTAATTGAAAAACATTAAGTCTTCTACCGCCAAAAGCGGGTTTCATCCCGCTCTTAGTCATTAAAATTCTATTATTTTGACCAATTAATTCTTTTTGTCTGAACATTTTGAGAATCGGTTCCGATCATAATATCGAATTCCCCACCTTCCCAATCATAATTCAGTTCGTCATCATAAAACTTTAAATTTTCCGGCGTTAAAGTAAAATTAAGAGTTTTGTTTTCTCCTTTTTTAATAAAAACTTTCTGGAAGCCCTTCAATTCCTTCACGGGTCTTACAACCTTTCCATACAAATCCCTGATATAGAGTTGAACCACTTCTTCCCCATCGTATTTCCCTGTATTGGCAACATTTACGCTGATATTTAATGTCTGATTGCCTTTAAGATTGATTGAGCTCAGTTTCATATCGGAATATCTAAACTGTGTGTAGCTTAAACCAAAGCCAAACGGAAATTTCGGATCGTTGTCCAAATCGATGTATGCTGAAACATAATTCCTGTCCGTATTGTTTTTTGCAGGTCTTCCCGTGTTATAATGATTATAATAAACAGGAATCTGTCCTTCCGTTCTTGGGAATGTCATCGGGAGTTTTCCTCCCGGATTTACCGTCCCGAAAAGAACATCTGCAATTGAATTTCCAGCTTCCGTTCCCAGCCACCAAGTGTATAAGATCGCCGGAATATTGTCTGCTGCCCAGTCGAATACCAACGGTCTTCCCGCGTTGATCATCAGTACAATTGGCTTTCCTGTTTTTGCAATTTCCTTTAACAGATCTTCCTGAACACCTGAAAAATGAATATTGCTTCTACTTTTCGCCTCACCGCTCATGGCGTGACCTTCACCTAAAGTCATGATGACAACATCTGCTTTTTTCGCTGTTTCCACCGCTTCTGCAAACATCGATCTGTCCTGGTCATCAACATTAGCGCCTTTTGCATACAATAATGTTGAGTTTTTATCCAGTTGATTTTTAATTCCGTCAAACTGAGTAATAATTCTTTGGTTATCATCTTTAAAAGCAATTGACCAAAATCCGTGATTAGCCGAGGTTTCCTTACCGAAAGGACCGATCAGGGCAATCGTTTTTGTTGATCTTGAAAGAGGCAGAATATTGTTTTGATTTTTAAGCAATACGATACTTTTTGAACCAAACTCTCTTCCGAATTTCCTGTTTTCCTGATTATTTAACTGCTCTTTTTGTCTCTTTTCATTGCTGAATCTGTAAGGATCATCAAATAATCCCATTTCAAATTTTTTAATCAAAATTCTTCTCGCTGCATCATCAATAAACTTAGGGTCCACTTTTCCCTCCTGCACCAGTTTTGGAAGTTCGGCCATATAAGCCCGGCTTTCCATATCCATATCGCTTCCTCCAAGAATTGCTTTTTCCGCAGCTTCTTTATTGTCTTTTGCATATCCATGAGGAACCATTTCTCCGATACTTCCCCAGTCTGAAACCACAAAGCCTTTATAATTCCATTTTCCTTTTAATAAATCTCTGAGAATATATTTGTTTGCCGTTGCCGGAATTCCGTTAATATCGTTAAAGGAATTCATAAAAGTAGCAACTCCTGCTTCTGCAGCTGCTTTAAAAGGAGGAAGATAGGTTTCGTTCAATTGTCTTAAACTCATATCGACTGAATTATAATCTCTTCCGCCCACTGCCGCTCCATACGCAGCGAAATGTTTTGCACAAGCCATAATTGCATCAAGATTTCCTAAACCTTTTCCCTGAAAGCCTCTTACTCTTGCTAAACCAATCTGTGTCCCTAAATACGTATCTTCACCGGAACCTTCCATTACTCTTCCCCATCTCGGATCTCTCGCAATGTCGACCATAGGTGCAAAAGTCCAATGAATTCCATAAGCCGAAGCTTCAGTCGCGGCAATTCTTTCTGATTTTTCTATTAATCCTAAATCCCAGCTCGCAGCCTGACCAATATTTACCGGAAATGTTGTTCTGTATCCATGAATCACATCCTGACCAAATAATAAAGGAATTCTTAATCTGGATTTTAACGCTAATTCCTGAAATTTTCTGGTCTCTTCTGCTCCTGCTACATTAAGCATAGAACCTACTTTCCCTTGTTTTATTTCGTTTAAAACATTTGCAGCATTCGAATTCTGAGGACCTGTTGCGTACTCAAATCCGCTGTATTGAACTAATTGTCCAACCTTTTCTTCCAATGTCATTTTCGACAACAGTTCAGAGACTTTCTGATCGATGGTCTTTTGCCCGAACAGATTTAATCCGAACGCTGTAAATGCTAGTATGTAATAAAGCTTTTTCATTTTTGGTGTAATTTTAAACTTTGAAAATAATCTTTAACGCAAAGTTTACAAAGATTTTCTTTAAAGTTCGATGTATATTTAAGTTCGCCAAGGCGTTTCACTCATCTAACAACACAAAGTTTTAAATTTAATAAATCACTTTAAATTTAAAAAATATAGGTAGCCACTGAATTTGCTGTAATGCTTACCGAAGCTGTTTTATTTTTAAATTTAATATTAAAATTTTCAGTATTATTACTGTAATTCTGAACAATCAACACTGTTTTACTTTCCGGAGTTCTAAAAGCTACCGTTGAAAGCTGTTCTGTCTGTGTTGATGAAATTCTCTGAGAATTGGCAGGAACAAATTTTGAAGCATGAGCAATGATATAGTATCCTACGTTTCTCGTGAAATTTTCTTTATCTGAAACGGTAATTGCTCCTTTACATTCTGTACAGCCTCCCGGAGTATGTGGTTTAAATTCTGTATCGTTTGCAAGATTCCATTCTAAAGCGATTTTACTCCAGTTTCTCATTGAACCGATGATAACGTTTTTCGCATGCCAGTTTAAATCTTCATTGAATGTTCCTTTTGCACCCGTCCATTGCTCAGTAAAATATAAGTTTTTATCTGGATGCGCATTGTGAACAGTTGACAAAGCTGAAATATCACCTTCATATAAATGAAAAGCTGATCCGTCAATGTATTGAGCCGCTTCAGGATCGTTTAAAATATTGATTGCATATTCCGGTTTGTTGCAGTTGTGATCGTAAACAACAATTTTGGTTTTGATGTTATTTGATTTAAAAATCGGACCTAAACTTTGCTTGATAAAATCTCTCTGTTGATCTGAAACCATTAGCAAACTTGGATTGTTTCCCGGATGTAATGGTTCGTTTTGCGGGGTTATCGCATCAATTGTAATTCCCTCTTTCTGCATTCCTTGGATATATTTCACAAAATAATTTGCATAAGTATCGTAGAATTCAGGTTTTAAACTTCCTCCAATTGATTTTCCATTATCTTTCATCCAAACAGGAGGCGACCAAGGTGCTGCAATAATTTTAATTTTTGGATTGATGGTTAAGATTTCTTTCAACATTGCAATTAAATCTTTATTTCTCGCCAAACTGAATTTTGATAAAGTAGGATCAGTCTGACCTTGAGGCAAATCGTCATAAGAAAAAACTTCTCCATCCAGATCGGATGCTCCAATACTCAATCTTAAATAACTTATTGATATTGAATTTTCATCTTTCCCGAAAAGTTCCCGCAATAAAGCTTTTCTTTTCGTTGGAGAAAGACGGTTGATTACTTCAACACTTCCGCCCGTTAATGTATAACCAAAACCATCAACATATTGAAACTTTTGAGAATCATCAATTTCAATATTTTGAAGATTATTGGCTGTATTTACAAAAACCACGGGTAATTGCTGCTGTAATTTTACACTTTCGTCACCTTTTGTAAGCCAGGACTGGACCTGATCTTTCGTAGTGACGGTTGACTTGCATGACGTTAAAGGCAAAAGTACCACACCACTAAACAGCAGTGCAGTACTTTTTAAAAAGAAACTATATGATTTTTTTTTGAACATATTAGTAACCAGGGTTTTGTTTCAGTGCTGTATTTGGCAATTCATTAAATGGAATTGGTAAGATTTCATTTTTCCCGCTTGTAAATCCTTTGAAAGCTAATTTTGAAGGAGCATCTCCCCATCTGACAAGATCAAACCATCTGTGTCCCTCACCAGCAAGCTCTCTTCTTCTTTCATCTTTTATTGCCTGTAAGGAAACAGGAACTGAAGCTAAACCAACCCTCGCTCTAACAGCATCTAACAAGGCTTGTGCTCTTGTGCCGCTTCCTCCTAAAGCCTCTGCTTCCATCAAATAAGTATCTGCTAATCTTATGGCAATATAATTCTGTCTAAAATTTAACTCTGCTGCTCCCGGCAGTGAGCTTTTTAGATCATTGGTTGGTAAATATTTATTTAAAAAATACCCCGTATCCGCATAAGCAGGACTGTAAGAAATTTTCCCATCAGTTACCAATTGTTTTGCATTGAAGATCGTAACATTTAATCTTGGATCACCCTGCATAAAATTGAATAGATCATTCGTAACTGTATTGAATGCCCATCCTGAATAGATGTCTGGTGCATTATTACTTGGTATATCTTTTAGAGAATAAGATCTTGGACCGACCATCACATTAATAGAATTACCTTCATCTTTACCTTGCCCCCAGAACCCCCAATCAGAATTTCCTTTATTGGTATGCATCACTTCCAAAATTGATTCCGTTGAGAATTTGTAAGGATCAGTGGTTTCTGGTCCTACCTTAAATAAGTCAGCATAATTTGCAACAAGTTTATAGCCATATTGGCTTGTTCCTCCAGGTGTTCCATTAACTTCAGCAAATTGTGCAGCAGCTTCCGTCATCTTCTTATCGTATAGGTAAATTTTACCTAAGATAGCTCTGGCTGTTCCTTGGGTTATTCTGCCTCTATCATTACCAGATGAAGTTAGCATTAAATCAGGAATAGCAGTAACGATATCATTTTCTATTTGTGAATAAACATCAGTAGGTTTTGATTGGGGAATGTTCCAATAATCATCTGTAGCCTTAATTGTATTAAGTATTAATGGTATATTTCCGAACATTCTTACTAATTCAAAATAATAGAGTGACCTCAAAACTTTTGCCTCTGCAGTAAATCTTTTTTTTAGTTCTTCACTCATTTTAGCCCCGGGAACTCTTTCTATTACGAGATTAGCACGCGCTATACCCTGATAATAATCTCTCCAATAGCTTGCAGGCATTGTATTAGCGTTAATGGTATAATTATTTAAACCTTGAATACCTGCTCCATCAGCTGAATTCCCTCCACCTGAAAAGAAGTCATCAGATCCGGCATTAAAAAATGTAACTGTATTTTCAAACCCACCCGAATATTTTCTTAAAACATCATAAACCGACACCAATGCACTGAAAGACTGTTGTTCATTTTGAAAATACAAATCTGTATTAAAGGAACCTAAATTCTGTACATCGTCTAAATATGCATCATTACAACTAATATTACTAAAGCTTAGACCTGTTAGAAATGCAATAGCAACGCCTTTATATAAATATTTTTTAGTTTTCATTGTACTAATTTTTAAAATTGAATATTTGCTCCTATTAAGAATGTTCTCGCCTGTGGATAATAAGCTCTGTCTACACCAATAATATCCTGCTCAGAATTATTTCTGCCGGCAATTTCAGGATCATAACCAGTGTATTTGGTAAATGTTAAGACATTTTCACCAGTAATGTAAAGCCTAACTTTATTCATTCCAAACCGAGTTGTTACATCCTGAGGAATAGTATAACCTACTTGAATAATCTTTAATCGGACGTAATCTCCTTTTTGAAGATAATAATTAGACATCCATGAATAATTATGATTAGGATCATCCCTTGTCACTCTTGGATTATCATTTGTAGACCCTTCACCTGTCCATCTGTCTAAAATTCTTGTCTGATAGTTAGCATTAAGTACATCTAATCTTCTTAAACCTTGGAAGATTTTATTTCCTGCCTGTCCTTGGGCAAACATCATGAAATCAAAATTTTTGTAATTCAGATTTACTGTTAATCCAAAAGTATATTTTGGTATAGAGTTTCCTAAGTTAACTTTATCATTGTCATCAATTTTACCATCACCATTATTATCTTGCCAGATAAAATCCCCTGGTTTTGCATTTGGTAATAGTAATTGACCATTAGCATTTTTGTAAGAATCAATTTGTGCCTGATTCTGGAAAACACCACTATAAGTTTGTCCGTAGAATGAGCCATAAGGCTGTCCTACTGATACTCTGGAAACCGCTCCCATAGTCTGGAAAGATGCAAGATTGAAATACTCGATATCATCCTCTAATCTCAAAACTTTGTTTTTTATTGTAGCAAAATTTCCATTAACAGAGATTCCAAAATCACCAAAATTCTTTTTATAGCCTAATTCTAACTCCAAACCTGAGTTTTCCATATCACCTACATTTGACCAAGGTAAATTAGGTACGCCAATATAGCCAGGGATATTAACTTGACGTAGAATATCAGTCGTCTTCTTTTTATACCAGTCTGCAGTAAATGTGAAATTATTGAATAATTTAAAATCTGCTGCAATATTTAACTGGCTTGTTTCTTCCCACTTTAGATTAGGATTTTCTAATGTACTTGGTGCATAACCAATAATGATATTGTTTCCTGAATTGGTATAATTGCTTCCTGAAACCATAAAACTTGCAAATCTGAAGTTTTCCATTTCATCATTCCCTAGAACACCATACCCTCCTCTAAGTTTTAAAGTATTAACGACTTTGTTTTCAGGCCAGAAGTTTTCTTTATTAACATTCCATCCTAAAGACATCGATGGGAACGTTCCCCAATGCTGGTTGGTTGCAAATTTTGAAGAACCATCTCTACGAATTGTTCCTGTGAATAAATATTTATCTGCGTAATCGTAAATAATTCTACCAAAATAAGAAGCTTTACGAGTTTGAATACCGTCCCAACCTGTTGCAGTAATATCGTCCTGAGGAATATTAAAATTGAAAGAAGCGTCTTGCCAGTTATCAATCGGCAAATTACTGTATGTTAAACTTGTCCCTCCTGAAATATTATATCGGTAAACTCCTTGTCCAACTAATACATTCAAATTATGATCTCCGAATTTATTTTGGTAGGTTAAAGTGTTTTCCATGCTCCACTCAAACTTATTTTCATCAACTTTATTTAAACTGTTAAAACTTGTATTACTGTAATTTGGACTTAAATAATATTTTGGTGAAAAAGAACGACTTCCCCAATAAGATTTTTTACCGTTTAAGCTTGTTTTGAAAGTGAAATTTTTAAGAAATTTAAGTTCTGCAAAAACATTTCCAACAAAATCATCAGACCAATTGTGATTTCCTTGCTGTATATAACGGAAAGCACGAGGGTTTGTCATTTCATTGTTTACATATGGAGAAATACCATAAGGATTACCGTTCGGATCACGAATTATATAGGGGTTTGTATAACCACTAGGATCTACCATCGACCAGTCTGTTACTACAACAGGAGTTGTCGGGTCTAGGTTTACTGCTGAAGCCAACGGACCTCCAAATTCTTCATTAGCGCTAATTCCTTGGGACTTTACGCGAGTGTAAGCAAAAGTTTGCCCTAATGTTAAATAATCAGTTACTTTATGTGTAGAGTTGAATCTTGCATTTATTCTTTTATAATGAGAGATATCACTCATTACAATACCTGATTGATCAAAATAACCAAAAGATGTATAATAAGTTGACTTTTCATTTCCTCCGGTGATACTAACTTCATGTGAACTTTTTTCACCAGTTCCGAAAATAGTATCCTGCCAATCTGTTCCTTTTCCAAATGCAGACGGATTAGAAAATCTAGGAGTTCCGCCATCATTTACAAAACCTTCATTAATAATAGTAGCATATTGAGTAGCATCTAAAAGATCTAATTTCTTAGATGCATTTGAAAAACCATAAAAGCCATTGTAAGAGAGATTTAACCTTCCTTTTTTTCCTTTTTTAGTTGTAACAAGAATTACCCCTTTAGCAGCAGAAACCCCATAAATAGCAGACGAAGCACCATCTTTTAAAACTTCTATACTTTCGATATCAGATTGATTAAGCCATCCGATATTGTCTACTACAATTCCGTCTACAACCCAAAGCGGACTGTTACTTCCAGCTCCGAAGCTGGTAATACCACGTACACGTACTGTTGCAGCAGCTCCTGGCTGACCGGAATTTGTAACTACAGAGACTCCCGCTGCTCTACCTTGCAAAACTTGTTCAGGTTTACCAGCCGGAATATTTTCTATATCACTGGCTTTAATACTTGCAATAGCTCCGGTTACATTACTTTTTTTCTGGGTACCATATCCAATCACTACCACTTCTTCTATTTTCTGTTCTTTCTGAACAGTGTCTTTCGGTGCTGTTTGTGCATGGAAATTTGCCGTAAAGTAAAGTACTGCAACCAGTCCGATACCTTTAGTTATTTTTACATTCATATACAGTTAGTTTTTTAATTCTCAAATTGAGACAATAAAAATATATTTTTTTTTGAACATTTAACATTTATTTAATAATTATTTTAATATTTCCTGTATTTTTGGGGCTTTAAAGCATGTGAGTTCACTCGAAAAAGTGTTAAAAATTTGAATTTGGACCAAAAAATAATCCCCGAAATGAATCTTAAACAACCAGATATTTCTCTTCCGTTAAGGCTTACTTTCCTTATTTTTTCAATGGTTTTGAATTGTATGGGGATTATCATCATACAGCTTTCGGCGGAAAATATCACCTATGATAAATTAGGATTCTTAGAATCATTTAAAGATATTCCTATTGCCTTTATTTCACTTTTTGCAGTAAATTTTATCAGCAGACTCGGTACAAAAAGATCACTTATTTTTTCACTTTTATTTGTTGCTGTTTGTTCATTAATATTACCATTTGTTAAAGTATTCTGGTTTTATAAAGTTTGGTTTGCTATTATCGGGACCTGTTTTGCACTAGGAAAAATTTGTGTTTATGGAATTATCCGGAATAATATGACCGAAGAAAAATCTCTTGCAAAAACGATGAACAGTGTGGAAGCTTCCTTCATGATCGGTATTTTTGTGGTCAACACGGGTTTTGGCTGGCTGATTTCAAGTAAATATGGTGAATTCTGGAAGTTTGGCTTTATGTTTATTTCACTTATTTCATTCTTCACCGTATATTTATTTTCAAGATTAAAAATTTATGAACCCGAAAATAGAAGCACACGATTACTTCCAGATCTGTCCGGTTTCGGAAAAATATCAGTTATTGTATTTTTTGCGGTAATCTTTTTTATTGTTTTTACAGAACAGAGCTTCAATTCCTGGCTGCCTGCTTTTTATAAAGATCATCTGAAAGTAAATTCGTTTTTTGCATTACAGGCATCTTCATTTTTAGCATTGTTTTCTTATGCAGGAAGAACGATCACATCTAACATCATACAAAGGTTTTCCTTAGGGAAATATTTTATAATATGTTTGCTTCTTACCATTTCCCTGCTCATCATTATATCGGTTATTCAGTTTTATTTTTCAGACGATGCAAAGATTCTTTTGTACCTGTTTCCGGTAATCGGCTTGTTTCTTTCGCCTCTTTATCCGGTAATCAACGCGAAAATGATTGCTAAAATTGATAAAGAAAAGATCAATACATTTACTTCACTCATTGTAATATTCTCTTCCTTGGGAAGTTCGGTCAGTTCAATAACCATATCGGTATTGTTTGAAAAACAGATACTTACTTATTATTCTGTATATGTTTTGAGTGCGGTTCTTATTATTTTTGTACTTGCATTTACTTATTTTAAGCTAAGTACTCATAAAATTTAAAAAATAATTTTATTTTTATCGCATGAAAGCTGACCATAATAAAAATTTAGAATCATTAAAGGAACTCATTGACAGCAAGGATCTTATTCCTAACATTTCAGTAGATTGCACCATCTTTGGTTTTCATGATAACATTCTTAAAGTCTTATTATTGAAGTACCACGATATGGATTTGTATTCCCTTCCCGGTGGTTTTGTCTTTATTGATGAAGATCTGAGAGAAGCCGCAGATCGTGTTTTATACGAAAGAACACATCTTAAAGGCCTGTTTTTAGAACAATTTCATACTTTTGGAAGGCTCGACAGAACAAAAAACAATGTGCATAAAACATTAATTAATAACAAAGGTCTTGATGTTCCATCTGACCACTGGATTTTACAAAGGTTTATTACAGTTGGTTATTGTAGCCTGATCGACTTTTCGATGGCAAATACATTTCCCGATGCTTTTAATGAATCTTGTGCATGGTTTGAAGTAAATAAACTCCCTCAAATGGCCTTCGACCACGACAGAGTAATCGCTGAAGGGCTGAAATATTTAAGAAAAAATATTGATACTCAGGTTGCTGCAAGTAATCTGTTACCTGAAAAATTTACCATGAAAGATCTTCAGTCTTTATATGAAACAATTTTAGGAGAAAAGTTCAGGAGGAATAATTTCCAACGTAAAATATTAAGCACAAACTCTTTAGAGAGAATGGAAAAGCTGTTCGATGGTTCTGCCAACAAAGCTCCTTATCTTTATAAATTTATCAAGAAATAACAGTTTTTCTCCTTTTTAAAGTTTTCTTTTGAGCGTTCCGAAAAAATCTTATTTTTAGAAAAATTAATTATATGTCATATTATCCTCTTACCAGCATTCCCGATTACTACGGAATTGATGCTTTACTTACCGAAGAACACAAGCTAATTCGCCAGTCTGTAAGAGATTGGGTAGAAAGTTTTGTAATGCCGAATATAGATGAAGCAGCTCAAAATCATACCGATTTACCAAATCTGATGAAAGAATTGGGTAAGATCGGAGCTCTGGGTCCTTATATTCCTGAAGAATACGGCGGTTCTGGTCTTGATCAGATTTCTTACGGTTTGATTATGCAGGAATTGGAAAGAGGTGATTCAGCGGTACGTTCTGCAGCTTCTGTACAAAGTTCTTTGGTGATGTTTCCGATAAATGAATTCGGTTCTGAAGAGCAAAAAAGAAAATACTTACCCAAATTGGCTTCGGGTGAAATGATCGGATCTTTCGGTCTTACTGAGCCAAATCATGGTTCAGATCCCGGCTCTATGGAAACTTATTTTAAAAATATGGGCGATCATTATCTTCTGAATGGTGCTAAAATGTGGATTACCAACTCTCCTTTGTGCGACATTGCGGTAGTTTGGGCTAAAAATGAAGAAGGAAAAGTTCAGGGATTGATCGTTGAAAGAGGGATGGAAGGTTTTACAACACCTGAAACTCACAATAAATGGAGCTTAAGAGCTTCTAAAACAGGAGAATTGGTTTTCAATGATGTGAAAGTTCCTAAAGAAAACTTATTACCGAATGTTACAGGTTTAAAAGGACCTTTATCTTGTTTAAATTCTGCACGATACGGAATTTCTTGGGGTGTAATTGGTGCAGCAATCGACTGTTATTGTACAGCTGTTCAATATTCTAAAGAAAGAAAACAATTCGGAAAACCAATTGGTTCTTATCAGTTGCAGCAGAAAAAATTAGCTGAATTTTTAACCGAAATTACTAAAGCTCAGTTGCTTTGCTTACAGTTAGGAAACTTGAAAAACGACCACAAAGCTAGTCCTGCTCAAATTTCTATGGCAAAAAGAAATAATGTGAAAATGGCGATTGATATCGCAAGAGAATCACGTCAGATTCTTGGCGGAATGGGAATCATGGGAGAATTTCCAATGATGCGTCACGCTGCCAACTTAGAATCGGTAATCACTTATGAAGGAACACACGATGTTCATTTGTTGATTACAGGTCTTGACATTACAGGAATTAACGCTTTTTAAAATAAAAAATAATAAAATCCGGCTGATAAGTCGGATTTTTGCTTTAATATGCTAAACTTATCTTAAAATTCTATTTTTTATTATAATCCTCAGAAATGATTTAATTACATTTGAATTCACACAACAAGGATATTAATATTAAAAAGCTAATTAAGATGAACAAAATTTTTACTTCAACATTATTTCTTTTACCATTCTGTATTTTGTCTGCACAATCATTAAAAATTGAATATGAAGTTCAGTTTAAATCAATGAACAGTGGTGACATAAAAGGGAGCGAGGAATTTAAAAAGAAAGTTGCAGAAGTTCAAAATAAACCTCAAAAACATGTGCTCATTTATTCAGATGGAAAGTCAGTGTATGAGTCTTTCCCACATCCTGAAATTTATGACATGAATGTAAGTGATCCCTTTGAAGCAACAAAATCCCACAGTAACAGTTACAAAATTGATGCTATTAAATTATTTAAGATTAAAGAAAAGAATGGAGCATACTCTTACAGAAATGTAAAAAATGAAAAATATTATGAGTATGCAGTTCCAATTTTTAATAATATTAAAATGCTTGACGCAAGCGATACTATTTTAAGTTATCATTGCAAAATTCTTGAAGTAGAACTCACTAACAAGAAAAAAGCAAAAGTTTGGTATACAGAAGAACTTCCTATGAAAACTGGACCATTGAGTTATTATAACTTTCCAGGAGTGGTGCTTAAAGTAGAAACAGATTATATGACGGTGATTCCAAAGAGTATTGATAAAAATACATCAAATATCGAGTTAGAAAAAATGGATAAGAACCTTGAAATCATCGATAAAACTCTGTAGATTTTAATTCTTTAATCTAAACCTAACAGGTTTGAAAAACCTGTTAGGTTCTATACTCTTAATTAACGTGAGTTCGATTTAAGCAGCAATTAATCTATCTTCATCAATAATGTCGTCATTGGTGTTAATTGATGGTTTTTTATCAAAGAATGAATAAGCAGCTAAAGCCGATAAAATATTCACAACAAAGTTGTCAAAACTTCTGTGACGGGTATGCTCTATTTGACAAATATTCTTGAGTTCATCGTTTACAGACTCTATCAAAGCTCTTTTTCTGAGCATAATTTTGTCTTGTAAAAGCATCAATGAA
>NZ_JBPCHW010000029.1:0-27785 GCF_051011795.1 Chryseobacterium sp. RLHN22 | reverse complement strand
GAAATAAAACAATACATCACTTATTACAACAACGACAGAATACGATTAAATCTAAATGGAAAGAGCCCGGTACAGTACCGAACTCTTTTCTTTAATAATTTTGTCTAAACTTTTGGGTGCAGTCTAACATTTACAGGAATTTTTTTTATTTGGATACTTTAAAATCTCTTGCTCCCGGATAAGGTTGTAAGTACCCTGAATTCCAGTTTGACTGAAGAAGCGATTCCAAAAATTCGTCGGTTCTGTTTTTATGAGGATTGTATCTGTCTTTTAAATCTATATCTGCCATTTTCCCTTTTACATTCCACCAGAAAGCACTCCACCCGCCACGCAATTCTTTAATGATTTCATAAACATTTTTATTGGTAGCTCTGTTCAATAATTTTGCAAAAACCTGCCCTTCCGTTGTCGTCAAATCTCTTAGCTGTTTTTCATACTGGTCAGCCAGCATGTTTTGTCTGTCTTTTACGTATTTCCTTTTTGCAGCACTGTCCAGGTTCGTCATTTCTCCCTGAATGTCGCGATACTGTTGCAAAGCTGTTAAAAACAGAGGATAAACACGGTATAATTTTTTATTTAAAAAGAAATAATAGTTTTTATCAAGCTGATTATTGAACTTAGGCTTATTTAAAAGTACCAGCTCATCCATAACAACAACAGTTTCACCATTGATTTCGTAAATTTTTGCTTTCTGCCTTTCGTCATAAAAATATTTATTGCCGAATTCATCAGTCTTCAATTGTTCCTGCGGATATTGACTTAAAGGTTTTGCGATAACAGAATCTCTCTGCTGCCCAAACACAGTGATACCAAAAAATAAGATAAAAAGGCAGGCAATTTTATGAAATTTCATTATTTTTACACATATTAGAACAAATTTTGACAACAAAAATCATTCCTTTTATATGAAATTCGATAAGAAATCACTGAAATTTTTAGAAAAATATTTAAACACTTCATCACCAACAGGTTACGAACATGAAGGTCAAAAAGTTTGGATGAATTACATCACTCCTTACGTAGATAAAGTTGAAGTAGATCATTACGGAACTTGTTACGGCATCATTAATCCTGAAGCAGAATTCAAAGTAGTAATAGAAGCTCATGCTGATGAAATTTCATGGTACGTCAATTACATTACCGATGACGGATTAATTTATGTCATCAGAAATGGAGGTTCGGATCAAACAATTGCTCCTTCAAAAGTTGTGCATATTCACGGAGAAAAAGGCATCGTAAAAGGAGTTTTCGGATGGCCTGCAATTCATACAAGAAGCGCTAACCAAAACGAGCCGACTCCAAAAATTGAAAATATTTTCATCGATTGTGGAGCGACATCTAAAAAAGAAGTTGAAGAACTGGGAATTTTTGTCGGATGCATGATTACATATCCGGACGAATTTTTCGAAATGAACGACCGTTATTTTGTGTGCAGAGCTTTAGACAACAGAATCGGCGGATTTATGATCGCAGAAGTTGCAAGACTTTTAAAGGAAAACAAAAAGCAGATTCCATTTGGTTTATATATTACCAATTCGGTTCAGGAAGAAGTTGGATTGTATGGCGCAGATATGATTGCGGATACGATTAAACCTAATATTGCTATCGTAACCGATGTTACCCATGACACAACCACTCCAATGATTGAGAAGAAAAAAGAAGGTGACCAGAAGTGCGGTGACGGACCGGTAGTTTTCTTTGCCCCGAGTGTACATCATACCATCAGAGAATTGATTATTGATATAGCAAAAACCAAACAAATCCCCTTCCAGAGAGCAGCAGCAAGCAGAGCTACAGGAACCGATACAGACGCTTTTGCACACTCCAACGGAGGTGTTCCAAGTGCTTTAATTTCCTTACCTTTGCGCTATATGCATACTACGGTTGAAATGGTATCTAAAGAAGATGTAGGAAATGTCATTCAGTTGATCTACGAAACAATTCTGAGGATTACACCGGAAATGAAACTGAAATATCATTAAAAAAGAAGTTAGAAATTAGATATTAGAAGTTAGTTTTTATAACCTCTAATTTCTAACCTCTAAATATAAATATAAAGTAAAAATGAAAACGAAGCTTATTGCTCCTTCCCTTTTAGCCGCAGACTTTGGGAATCTGCAGAGAGATATCGAAATGGTCAATAATTCACAGGCAGACTGGTTTCATATTGATGTGATGGACGGGAGATTTGTCCCGAATATTTCCTTCGGATTTCCGGTAATGAAAACCGTTCAACAATACGCAAAAAAGTTTGTAGATGTACATTTAATGATCGTAGAGCCTGAAAAATATGTTGATGAATTTATTGATTACGGAGCAGACTTAATTTCTGTACATTACGAAGTCTGTACGCATCTTCATAGAACCATTCACCATATCCAAAGCAAGGGTGTAAAAGCTGGTGTTGTTTTAAACCCTTCAACTCCTGTATTAATGCTTGAAGACATTATTGCCGATGTTGATCTGGTTCTATTAATGAGTGTAAACCCAGGATTCGGAGGACAGAAATTCATTGAGAATACCTATAAAAAAATTGCTGAAACCAAAGATCTTATTTTAAGTAATAATTCCACAGCACTTATTGAAATTGACGGTGGCGTAAATCTAGATAATGCTTCAAAATTATTTGAAGCCGGAGCTGATGTTTTGGTAGCAGGAAATGCGGTTTTCTCAGCTGAAAACCCGGAAAGAACAATCGAGCTTTTGAAAGTTTAATGAATATTTCACAATTACAAAAGAAAAAGCTGTTTCATCCCTGAAACAGCTTTTTTTAGATTTTTTTTAGTGCTTTATTCTACCTGCTGAAAATTAAAGCTTAAATCTCCGGCATTATAATTTTGGGAAACATTTGTCGGAAAAACCTGAGCCGTTCCGCTCAACCATCTGTATTCCAGAAATTTAATATTACCTGCGGTAATCGGATAAATTGCATTACTATTATCCAGCTTATAACGTTTATACCAATCGTTTGAGTTCATGGTAATCATATATTTTCCGTCTTTCTCTAAAACAAATTCGGCAATACTCTTAGTTACAGATACATTTGCAGCCGATATATTTACAGCCTCAGTTCGCAAAACGGTTTTGGTGTTATAATCCCAGATTGTTATTCTAAGGTTGTTATTCACATCTGGTAATTTTACAACTAAAGAATTAATTTTTCCTTTAACATTAGGAGAAAAAACGAGCCCGAATTCGTAATCTCCCGAATTTATAAAATTACTTGTTGAAGTAAAACCTGCCAATTCATGATATTTATTTAAAGGATTTTCTTCGTTGTACACGATCGGAGCAGTCTGCTCATCATCATCTTTGCTGCAACTTGTAATAAATGTCGTGATAGATAAAGCAAAAAATAAGATTTTCAAAAGATACAATCTCTGAACCATTGAATGTTTAAAATTTTTCATGATATTTTATTTGTTTAATTATTGTGACAAAATTCACGATAAACAAATACTGGATTAACAGGAAAAACACCTAATTTTAAACCCTATTTTTCCTGTAGGAGGATTATAATAACAACAAAAAAGACAGTCGTTAAACTGTCTTTGATCTCGCTTAAGAGAATAGCTTATATGGTCATTAGTTTTCAGAATCGATGCTAGAAATTTGATTCTCTGTTTCTAGATGTAAAGATGAAAAAAATATATAAACCAATCTATCCGTAAAAACACGGAAATTTATTCGAAAAGCAATATTATTTATTAGTCACTTAATCATAAAATATTATCATATAATTAATTTTTATTAGATTGGGATTAATTAGTATAAATAAAAAAACATGAATATTAACAACTAAAAATAATGTAGAAAACAAAAAAAATCCGGAACAAAAATTCCGGACAAAATTTATTTTATTATAATCTTATTTAGAAAATCTCTCTGCCAGAAAAATGGAACTGCGCTTCGATTAAAGCATTTTCGTCAGAATCCGAACCATGTACAGCATTCTCTCCGATGCTTCTTGCAAACATTTTTCTGATTGTTCCTTCTGCAGCTTCAGCAGGATTTGTAGAACCAATTAAAGTTCTGAAATCTTCAACCGCATTATCTTTTTCTAAAACTGCAGCAACGATAGGTCCTGAACTCATAAATTCTACCAATTCCCCATAAAACGGTCTTTCCGCATGAACTTCATAGAATTTTTTTGCATCAGCAACAGTAAGCTGAGTTAATTTTAAAGCTTTAATTTTGAATCCACCCTCTGAAATCTTCCCTAAAATAGCACCAATGTGACCATCAGCAACCGCATCAGGCTTGATCATTGTGAACGTAATGTTTGACATATTTGAATATTTTTTTTAATGGCACAAAACTACAAAAAAATATTATAAATAATTTTAAATTAATTTTAACACAAAATAACTTTTGTTAAGAATTGAGAGTTAATTCTTGGCACACTAATTGTTATTACTATATCGATTCTCATGTTTAATTTGAGTTTTCATGGTTATTAGTTTTTACCCAGCTTCGGCTGGGTTTTTTATTTGTAAAAAAACAACCAGTTTATTATTAAATTCTCAATTTAATAATTAAAAAATGACAATAGCAAACGAATTATTGCTTCAAAATCAATCAAAGCAACAAATGTTTTGCAAAATTAATAGTGAAATAATTACCTGTGAGCATTTTCTTCTGCCTCGTCCATTAGCTTGATATAAGTAGAATATCTTGAATGCTGAATTTCTCCGGTCTCCAAAGAGTCCAAAACGGCACACTTAGGCTCATTGATGTGAAGACAATTGTGATATTTACACTCTTCCCTTTTTTTGAAGATCTCCGGGAAATAATGCTGTACTTCTTCCTTTTCAATATCGATCATGGCAAATTCACGAACTCCGGGTGTATCGATCACATTTCCGCCAAAATCCCAAAAATGCATCTGAGCAAAGGTTGTTGTATGCTTCCCTTTAAGATGAGTGTCGGAAATTTCAGAAGTTCTCAAATTAAGATCCGGCTGTAAAGCATTTACCAAAGTTGATTTACCGCAACCAGAATGCCCAAAAAACACTGAAGTTTTGTCTTTCAGAATTTCAACCAATTCATTAAGATTTAATTTTGAATAAGAAGAAATTTCCAGGGTTTCGTATCCTATCTCATTATAAAGAAATTCAATATCTTTTACAATTTCAGATTCTTCATCTGACAAAACGTCCATTTTATTAAATAAGATCAGTGGTTTAATGTTGTAAGCTTCGCAGCAAGCTAAAAACCTGTCAAGAAAACCCAGCGATGTTTCAGGAAATTTTAGCGTGAAAATAAAACAGGCCAGATCAATATTTGAAGCAATAATATGTGCTTCTTTTGAAAGGTTTACCGATTTTCGGATAAGGTAGTTTTTGCGGGGTTCAATCTTTGTAATCCAAGCAATATCATCCTGTTCGAGCTGAAATTCGACAAAATCACCTACAGCTAAAGGGTTGGTAAGTCTGGTTTTTATCAGTTTAAATTTTCCACGAATTCTCGCTTCGAAAATTTTTCCGGTTTCTATTTCTAAAACCTGATACCAGCTTCCTGTAGATTTAATGATTTTTCCTTTCATAAATATTATTGCTGCAAATATAAGAAATTAGGGCTTAGAATTTAAGCAGAAGGTAAATTCACTGAGAACAACAAACCTTTTCTTTAATCCTAAGCCCTACAATTATTTCAGAAAAACAATTATCTCTCAATCATAATATTATTCTGAACTTCAATTGATTCTTCATGAATTGCTTTAAAAACTTTTTCTATAAAATCCTGAGACATTCCTGTTTCTGAAGCTTTTTGTACAGCATATTCTGTAATCACTTTCCATCTTTCGGGCTGGAAAATAGCAATATCATTTTCTTTTTTCAGTTTTCCGATTTTTGCTGAAATTTTCATTCTTTGAGAAAGTAATTCAATCAGCTGAAAATCCAAATCTGAAATTAATGTTCTGTGTCTTCCCATTTCATCATCAAAACCTGCCAAATCTGTACTTCTCACTTTAAGGTTTGAAATCATATTTCCCAAAACCTCAGGAGTAATCTGCTGCGCAGCATCACTCCATGCTTCATCAGGATTGCAGTGTGTTTCAATAATTGCCCCCTGATAACCTACGTTAAGAGCTTCCTGTGTAATATCTGCCAATCCGGTACGATTTCCGCAAATATGTGAAGGATCAATTAAAATCGGGATATTGGGAAACTGGCTTTTAAAATCCAAAGCAATCTGCCAATTCGGATTATTTCTGTATTTTGTTTTCTGGTAGGTGGAAAACCCTCTGTGAATCGCACCTAAATTTTTAATATCCTGCCCTAAAAGTCTTTCCAAAGCACCAATCCATAAAGCCAAATCAGGATTTACGGGATTTTTAACCAAAACGATTTTCTCAGTTCCTTTCAAGGCTTCTGCAATTTCCTGAACAGTAAAGGGATTAACTGTGGAACGTGCACCAATCCATAAAATATCAACATCAGCTTCCAAGGCTGCATCTACGTGATGAGCATTTGCAACTTCTGTAGCCGTTTTAAAACCATATTCTTCCTTTACTTTCTTTAACCAGTTTAGGCCAATTACACCAACCCCCTCAAAACCATTCGGTTTCGTTCTCGGTTTCCAGATTCCAGCACGAAAAATAGGAACCTGTGCATTGGTATTTTTAATTCTTTTTGCCGTTTCCAGCATTTGTTGTTCACTTTCCGCACTGCATGGTCCTGCGATGATAAGAGGTTGCTGAAAATCTTTTATCCAGCTGTTTTCCAAATCTCTTAAGTTCATATTGTAAATTTTATTTTAAATTAGGGCAATAGTATATTCATTATAAAGTTACTTTATAATTCTTTCTAAAAAATATCGTTCAAAAAATTGTTATGAAATCAGGAATCTACAGTTGAGTTCCCATGTTTTTAAGAAAGAAATTAAATTAGCTGTACCAATAAAATCGATAATAGCTTCTAAAATTTCTGTAATAAAATGTAGCAAAAGAAAGATAACTGCTTAAAAAATAAGCAGGTGTAAAACTGATTGCTTGAGTAAAATCAGCAGTATATGGAATTTTGGAATGTTCCAATGTGATACTTTATTTATCTTTTCTTTCTAAATATTAAGCAAATATATAAAAATTTATGACAAATCAAACTTCATGAGATCATCAAGATCTTTGAGTAGCGGATTTTTCTCGATAAACTTTTCGAAAATTTTCTTTTTAGTCACAATTTCAATTTTAAGATTTTCATGATCTTTTTTAAACTGAAATTCGACAGAATGGTTATTTACCTTATGTTTAAAATGATTAAAAAATTCAATACTTATCTTATCAAACTCATTTTTTGCAGAATCTGAAGGATAGGAAATCTGAATAATTTTTTCATCTATTTTAGCAAGCTTGAAAGCTTTAATCGCATTAAAAACCACGGGATCTTTTTGACGAAGTTGTTTTAAAAGGATCATCCATTCGTTCTGAACGTCTGTTTCGGTAAAATGATGTTCGGGAAGTTTTTCGGTACTGACAGTACTTACTTTTTCTTCAACTTCAGATTTTTCTTCTTTATTCAGTAAAGAATTTATACTGAAACCCGAAGAAATATTTGGTCTTGATAAAGGTTTTAAAGCTTTCTTGATAACTGCTTCAGAAGAGGGGTCAGAAACAGAAATTGTTGTAAGCTCAACTTTTACTTCTTCTACTTTTTTCTCCTGAATCTGAGTAGGCAACTTCACTTCCTGTTTCTCATTAAGAAACGGAGCTAATATTATGAACTTTTTTTTTTTGCTAAATCACCACCGGCGGAAAGAGAAGACAATTGCATTAATGCAATTTCTACAGTAAGTCTTGAATTTTTTGAATTTTTGTAATTGATATCTGCATGATTACAGATTTCAATGGCATCAATCAAATGTTGCGGACTCCATTTTTGTCCCTGTTCTGTAAATTTCACTTTGGTTTGCTCTCCTACTTCAATCAAATCCATTGTTGAAGGATTCTGCGCCATCATCAAGTCACGGAAATGATTTCCAAGACCCGCAATAAACAAATGCGGATCAAAACCTTTTTTTACAATTTCGTTAAAAGCAGAAAGCACCTCAGGAATTTTATTTTCTTTTGCTAAATCTACAATCTTCAGATATTGGTCATAATCTAAGATATTGAGAACTTCCGCAGCTTTAGCAAGTGTAATATTTTTTTGCGAAAAAGTAGAAAGCCTGTCAAAAATCGAAAGTGCATCTCTCAATGCACCATCCGCTTTTTGTGCAATTAAATACAAAGCATCATCTTCATATTTAATATTTTCTTTTTCTGCAATTTTTCTTAAATGCTCCTGAATATCAAGAATCGTAATCCTTTTAAAATCATAAATCTGACAACGCGACAAAATCGTCGGAATAATTTTATGTTTTTCCGTTGTTGCCAAAATAAAAATCGCATGAGCAGGTGGTTCTTCCAATGTTTTCAGAAAAGCATTGAAAGCCGCCGAAGACAACATGTGAACCTCATCAATAATATACACTTTATACTGACCTACCTGTGGCGCAAAACGCACCTGATCAATCAGCTCACGGATATCATCAACAGAGTTATTGGATGCAGCATCAAGTTCATAAATATTGTAAGCAAAACCATCTTCCGAAACAGAACCGTCTTTTTCGTTGATTTTTCTTGCCAAAATTCGGGCACAAGTCGTTTTGCCAACACCACGGGGACCACAAAACAACAGCGCCTGTGCCAACTGATTTTCTTCAATCGCATGTTCCAGCGTATCTGTAATGTGAGATTGCCCAACAACGGTATCAAACTGTTGCGGACGGTATTTTCTTGCAGATACGATAAAATTTTCCATTGCCCAAAAGTAAGAAATATAGTTTTAATTTAAAAATTTTAGTTTTCAAATTTCATCAAAATAATCTATTATTTTGGGCAACAGAATAATTATTTATTATAAGCAAATTCGATAATATCTTCTATTGCGTTCTTTATTTTTTGTCTACCGTCTTCACTTTTCATATCAATACCACAGAAAGTATTTCCGTTATGACCAGTGTAAAGATTTAGATGATAACATCCTGCAATAAGAAGTGCCGTAATCGCTCTATAATTTTCAGATTTTTCTCCAAAATGAGGATCTGTAATGTTTTTAAACAACTCCTCGCCTACTTCTTCTCTTTGATCTAATAATTTCTTAAGAATCGGTCGACTTTCAGACATTTCCCATACAAGGATTTTCTGAAGTTCTTTATTCTTTTTAAGATTTTCAAACTGAGTAACTATTGCCATTTTAGACAATTCTTTTCCACCGTCAGAAAAATCTGCGTCGGCTGCCAATTCAAACCTGCTCCAATAATCCTGAGATTTGATATATTCGTCGATCAATTTATCTGTGCTTCCGAAATATTCGTAAATCAGCTTTTTATCAAAACCTGCAACAGCAGCAATTTTGCTTACCATTAATCCTGAATATCCTTTGGTTTTCAAGATCTTTCCAACTGCATTCAGCAGTTTCTGTTTTGTTTTTTCCTTGTCCCTGATGGGACCCTGTACAACTTTTCTAGGCATCGTTTTCTATTTAATTTGCTAAAAGCAATTTTATCACTAATAATCTTAAATTCTCCCTAAGAGTAAAATATTGTTTTTAAAACAGTTAATAAACTCTGCTTTCACAAATATACATCTCTTTAGTGAGAATTGTGTACCTTATTTTATTAAATTACGATTTTTTTTAAGCTTTGGTTTTTTCTAAGATGAAATATTATTTTATGAATAAGGATTACGATATCCAATTTCTCAAAATATTTAAAAGTAAAATTCACCATATCTAAGACTGTATGAAAAATACAAAGTCTTTAAATATCAGCATAAAAATAAGAGCAAAAATAAATTATTTTTAAAATAATTCACAATTTAAAATGTACTTTTTAATGATAACCAAGCATAAGTATTAACAGTGTGAATTAAAATAATTCACTAATCTATAGTAAATAATGGGATTTCATATCTTTACAGAAGAAGCACATTTTTTATCTTTAATCGATTTAAAATAAATATTTCAAAGACTTAAAACTTAATTCCTCACTACTCTTCTTGCTAAGATCTTTTGTACATAGTCTTTTTGTACACTCCATAACTTAAAAGAAAATTACATATAAGCAAAGCAATTTTGTTGCCGATAAACAAAAAATTTAAAGATGATTGTCATTTTTTGCTTTTATCATGATCTGGAAAAGAGCTTTGACAATAAAAAAATCTCCTGTAACAAAATTACAAGAGATTTTTTATTCAATTATTCACTCACTTTATTCAAAAGCTTAATATCATCAGAACTTAATTGCAATTCTGGTGCAGCAAAAAGTGTTTGCAACTGAGATTTGTTTGTTGCGCTTACAATAGGAGCCGTCACCAAAGGATTTGCCAGAAGCCAAGCTAATGCAACCGAAGCCTGAGTTGTTTCATATTTTGCACTGATTTCATCCAAAACTTTCAAAACATTTAAACCTTTTTCATCCAAATATTTCCTTACTCCTTCTCCTCTTGCGCTTTTGTTTAAATCATCTTCGTTACGGTATTTTCCGGTAAGAAAACCTGCTGCCAAAGACCAATAAGTAAAAACACTCAAATCATATTCTCTAACCAAATCAGCATATTGAGTTTCAAATTTCTCTCTTTCCAATAAATTGTAATGAGGTTGTAAAGCAACATATTTAGGAAAGTTATTTTTTTCGGCAATCTCAAAAGATTCTTTCAGTCTTTCCGGCGAAACATTTGAAGCAGCTATATAGCGGACTTTTCCGGCTTTTACGATTTCAGCATAGGCTTCCAAAGTTTCTTCCACCGGAGTTTTGTTATCGTCAAAATGAGTGTAATAAAGATCAATATGATTTGTATTAAGCCTGGAAAGCGATTCGTCTACCGATTTTAAAATATGTTTTTTGCTGATATCAAAACCATGTTCTTTTGTTTCAGAGCCAACTTTTGTAGCAATCACCAATTCATTCCTGTTGTTTCTCTTTTTCATCCATTTTCCGATAATTTCTTCAGATTGGCCACCTTTTCCGTTAACCCACCAAGAATAGGTATCTGCTGTATCAATAAAATTAAAACCTCCATCTGTAAATTGATCTAAAATCTCAAAAGATTGTTTTTCATCCAAAGTCCATCCAAAAACATTACCTCCAAAATTTACAGGTGCTACTGAAAGGTCTGTATTTTTTATTTTTCTTTTTTCCATAAAATAGGCTGTATTTAAATTTTTAAAGTATAGCTAATTTATGAAACAGTCTTTTGAAATGGCTGTAGAAGTAAGTTTTATTAGAAATTCAGTCTATAGAAAATTTCGATTAAAATAATTTAAAACCAAAAATTCTTATAAATGATTTGCGAAATTATATTTTATTGTAAATTTGTTATCTCGAAAAAAGGAAATGGTGTCTTCCTTACCCAACCGCCTTAAAAAGCTGATGGCGCCTGATTAATTGAATGTTTAACCATTTAATCAGGAGATCATGTTTAAAAATAACAAAAAATCAGCTCTTAGAATTCTTATTATTTTAGTTAGATTATTTTTCAGGAAATATCCTTCTGCACTTTTTGTGTTGAAATGGCTTTTTATAACCTTGATAACTGGAGGCTTAATCGGAAGTGCTTCTGCGTTTTTCCTGCAGACTTTAGATTGGGCAACGAATTTCAGAGAAAATCGTCTCTGGCTGATTACATTCTTGCCTTTAGGCGGTTTTTTGGTGGGCTTAATGTATCATTATTTCGGAAAAGATGTTGAAGCCGGAAATAATTTATTGATTGAAACCATTCATGAGCCTGGAAAAATAATTCCTTTAAAAATGGCACCATTCGTTTATTTAGGAACGATAATTACTCACTTTTTCGGAGGTTCAGCGGGTCGTGAAGGGACCGCTTTACAAATGGCGGGAGCAATTGCGGATCAGTTTTCAAAACCATTCAAGCTTTCATCAGATGACAGAAAAATTTTAATTATATCTTCTATTGCAGCCGGATTCGGTTCAGTTTTCGGGACTCCTTTAGCTGGAGCAATTTTCGGTCTTGAAGTTTTTCTTGTCGGAAGATTAAAATACCATGCTTTATTTCCTGCAATTTCTGCTGCAATTATTGCAGATTTGGTTACCAAATTATGGAATACACACCATACTCATTACAGGATTGAGTTTATTCCTGAAATTTCATTTTTAAATATTCTTTATGCTATAGTTGCCGGAATTTTCTTTGGAATCTGTGCCGCAACATTCAGCAAAACCATTCATAAAGCAGGATATTTATTTAAATCTAAAATTAAATATCCTCCTTTTCGTCCTTTAATCGGAGGAATTATTGTAGCATCGGCAGTTTTCTTGACTGGAACTACCAAATATATCGGTTTGGGAATTCCAACCATTGTTGATTCTTTCGAACACCAACTTCCTGCCTATAATTTTGCTTTAAAAATGATTTTTACGATTATCACTTTGGCTGCGGGTTTCAAAGGTGGTGAAGTAACTCCTCTTTTTTTCATTGGTGCTACTTTAGGAAATGCTTTGGGATATTTTATTCCTTTGCCGATCGCCGTTTTGGCAGGAATGGGTTTTGTCGCCGTTTTTGCAGGAGCAACCAATACGCCGATTGCGTGCAGCATTATGGCGATTGAATTATTCGGAAACAAATTTGGTATTTACGCTGCAATTGCATGTGTGGTTTCTTATTTATTTTCCGGCTCAAACAGTATTTATAATAGCCAGATTATTGGCGAACCTAAAAACAACAGATTTTTAAAAGATATCGGAAAGAAATTAAGTGAACTTTAAAAAGTAAGACCGGAAATTAAATTATTCCGGTCTTTCATTTATTTCTGCAATTCAGGAATTGAGATTTCATTTAATCTTAGTTTGAAATCATCCAGCTGTTCTTTTATTTTTTTCTTTTCATTGGAAAAATATAGCGTTTTATTAAAAAGCTCCTCATAATATTGTATACCTTCAAGAAGATTGGATTTAAAAGTATTCCATTTTTTGATTTGTGAATTAGCAGGTACATCAGAAAAATTTAAAATTTCCTTTTTCAAATGTTCAACATACATTTTCAGTTCATTGATGAACATATTCGGACGCTCAACATCAGCAAGAATATTTGTATTTCCATAAATATGATTAACCATTTCCGAAAGCGAAACCTCTTTATCAAAATAAGCTAAATTCGGTCCCGGACAAATCACAACTCCCTGTTTTTCACCTTTAATTTCAATTTCATTTTCTAAATATGCAGAATTTACCAGACCTACACAAAGGCAAGCCTTATCAGTAATTTCTCTTTTTTTAGATTCAAATTGATCTTTAGTAATTTCATTAATTGAATCTTCAAGATCCTTTAATTTTCTTTCCTGATATTTTTTTGAAGCCGTACAAATTCCCTTTGGAGAATATTCTTTGCTTAATGCTAATAATTTTTTAGGACATGAACTTCCATATTTATTTTTAGCCTCTTTCTGATATTTTAGAATTTCATTTGATGTTCCCTTTACAGTATTAAACGGAACTCCCAATGGAGAAATATTACTCAGATAAAAATCATTTTGCTTTGATTTTGCTAAAAGATTTCGGGTTTCAACATCAACAGAAGTTGCTTCCGGAACCAAAAGAAACGGAGAACCCCAACCAACACTATCAACCTGATAATTTTCTAAAAGAAAATCGTGCTCTTCAGAAGTTCCTACTCCACCCTGAACCGTTATTTTCATTTCTAAAGGTTGTGCAGGAATATACTTTTCTTTTTGTTCCAAAGCTTTTATCATTAATAAATGAGCAGAAGAAATCAATTCATTTTTTTTCCGCCTGAATTCTTCCATAATAGGCCCAAGCAATAAACCTTCTGTAGCAAAGGCATGACCGCCACAATTTAAGCCGGATTCAATTCTGTATTCTGAAACCCAAAGTCCTTTCTTAGCCAAAAAATTACCTTGAATCATCGCCGAACGAAAATCACTGACCTTTAAAATAATTTTCTTTTTGATATAATTATTTGCATCCGGAAAAAAATCATCAAACTCTTCAATATAGCTGTACAGGCGCGGATTCATTCCTGCAGAAAGCACTACTGACGAAGTAATTTTACTTTGAGCAAAACCACGCAATGACGCATGAGCATCATTATAAATCACCGGAAGCTGTTCGTTTTTTTTATAGTTGTCTTTATCAACTTTTGTCATGATATTAACATCAATGCTTCCCGGAATAAGATTTTTTTCAACAAAATTTCTAATATTAAAAGCTAAAGAATCGCCCTGATTGAGAATGTTCTGTAAACCGTTTTTTAATTCGGAAGTGTTGGGAAGCATCATTATAAAATTTTTGAGAGCTTCTATATTTTTAGAAATTTCTTCTTTGAATGACTCAAATTTCTCTGTAACGATATCATCCATCATATTGAGATAATCGGTAATTCTTTTGGCTCTGTAATCTTCTGTTTTTGTGGAAATTCCAAAGTAATTGAGATTGAATTTTCTGCTGTAGAAATTTTTCATTTTTTCTACAATTTCGTCGTCTATAATTGAAACTACTGAAGAAATTCCGTATTGTGCAACACGAATCGGGCTGTCAATCGTGTAAGATAATCCCATAACGGGAATGTGAAAGCTGTGCAAAGGTTTATTAATCATTATTTTAAACAATAAAATTTACCTTCATATTGCTATGAAAGTGATAATGATCTGAAAACCCACGAATTTGTTTAAATTCTGAACAAAAATAAATATTTACAGCTAACTATACAAGAAATAATAATTTAATATAAATTTAAATGTAGATAATCTTAAAAACCCAATATTATTGTTGAAACAATTAAATTATTACAATTTTATTATTGAATATTGTAAAAAAATGGTAGCATTTTAACTCCATATTTGCTAAATTTACATTTAATTTTCAACATTAACAACTACACTCCAAATGTTTGGGTTTAGAAATATACTCTTATCAATAAGTCTTCTTTCCAGTTTCCTGGTATTATCGCAGCAAAAACTGACCAACAAAGAACTAAAAGCAAAAATTGCCGATAATTCTAAACTCTATAAAATTAATATTGATAAGGCTTATAGAGAATTAAACGGACTTCTGAAACAATCTGCTATTTTAAAGGACTCTATTTCAGAGATGAAAATTCTGGATAGAAAATGCCGGTATTTTTACAGTAAAAATATGATGGATAGCCTGATTATTACCAGTGAAAAGCTTCAGAAAAAATCTAATGTGTATCAGGATATTTATTTTGAAGCGATGTCTAATATTTATTTAGCTGAGATATATTCTATTAATAAATTTCCTGACAAAGCCATTTCTTATTTAAATTCTGCCTATGAAATTCTGAAAAAAGGCAATCCCGAAAGTGAAAGAATATTTTACGCAAAAGCAAATGTGCTGAGCAGTTTTGCTAATATCTATTTGGATAAAAATCAACCTCGTAAAGCTGCAAAAAAGATTTACGAACAGATTGAAAGCGGAAAACAACTGAAAAACAATCTTGAAAGAGATAACTTTCAATATCTGAATTATGCTAACCTTGCCAATATTTACAGTCAATACAATTCTGATTCTGCTTATCATTATGCAAAAAAATCTATTTTAATAAAACCCAAAGATGTAGTAGATGACAAATCGATGATTGATAATTACTCTGTGATCGGAAAAGTTTACAAAGAGAAAAAAAATTACAAAAGTTCAATAAAAAACTTTCACAAAGCGCTTTACATCAGCACAAAAAACGGGACAAACCTTAATGCTAACCAGATTTATCATTCTTTGAAGGAGATTTATGACATTCTCAAAATCAAAGATAGCGCTGACTTTTATAAAAATAAAATTGAACAATACGAACTGAAAGCACTGAAAAGTAAATACAATTCATTACAAGAGGTTATTAATAAGGATAAAAAAGAACAGAAAGAAGAACAAAATTCTTTTTGGTATTGGATGATTCCGGCTTTTGCATTGATAGGAGTTGCATTTTTTATAGCCAAAAGAAAAAATAAAAAAGTCGATATCGAAACTGAAATTGAAACCAAACCAGAAATAAATCTAAGTGAAACCTATCATGATTTAATCGAGCTTTTGGAAAAACGAGATCCTGCTTTTATGTTCGCTTTTGAAAAAGTATTTCCTGATTTTTCTGTCAATCTTTTAACAAAAAATGCCGAATTGCAACAATCTGAAATAGAATTTTGTGCTCTTCTCAAATTAAAATTAACGACAAAAGAAATTGCCAAAATCAGTTTCATAGAAACGCGGACCGTTCAGAATAAAAAATACCGAATCAGAAAGAAACTTGATATTCCGCAAAATGTTGATATCTATCATTGGATTGATCAGGTGTAAATTCGGTTATTTTCCTCCAAATTACATCTGCTCATGTTTGTTTTAGAAATTTTCATGAAGATTTTCCCTAAGCTGTTACGCGAGCCTAAGCTAAAAAACATTTCAAAATAAATTCAGCAATTAAGAATAAATTAACCAGAAAAATAAGTTGGAATAATGAATACTATAAGGCATTGAATTTTCAATGCCTTATTTTTTACACAAAAAACAATTAGTATATAAATGAACTTAATTAAATAAAAATAAGTATATTTGTTTACTATTAATAATTTAGATATGAATTATAATTTAGCAAAAGATGTGATTCAACTGCTGGAACGATTCGATTCTGAGAACAACAATTCCCAATACACACCTGATATCGAAGGGTTTAAAAATTGGATACATCATCAGCAAAACAGAAAACCCGCACCTAAGAATATTATCTGGGAAGGGAAAGAAAAAGGAAGAAGTCCTGAAAGTGTCATCAGTACCCTACTGGTTCACATGAGCAGGTATGCAAAAACATATTCAAAATCTGCATTAGCCGGTTCAGATTTCTCTACGCAGGAAGAGTTTATTTACCTCATTAACCTGAGAGCTTTCGGTGAGATGACAAAAACCGAGCTTATTAAGAAAAATATTCAGGATAAGCCAGTCGGAATTCTTATCATCAACCGCCTCATCAAAAATGGCTGGGTGAAGCAAACAGACTCTAAAAAAGATAAAAGAACAAAAGTAATTAGCATTACTGAAAAAGGTATTGATGCGTTAGAAAAGCAAATGGATAATATCAGAATGGCTACCAGAATTGTTTGCGGAAATCTTACAGAAGATGAAAAATATGATCTGATTGAGCTGTTAAGTAAACTTGACCATTTTCACAATCCAATTTTTGGCAGAAATATTGACAGTTTAAAATTACTGGAGACTGTTTTTGAAGAAAATTTCTCAAATAATAATTGAATATGATTAAAAAAATAGCAATTATCGGTTCCGGATTTTCCGGATTATCTGCTGCCGCTTATAGTGCGAAAAGTGGTCACGAAGTTCATGTTTTTGAAAAAAACAGCAGCTTAGGTGGCAGAGCGAGACAATTTACAACCGATAACGGTTATGTTTTTGACATGGGACCAAGCTGGTATTGGATGCCGGATATTATTGAAGATTTTTTTAAAGACTTTAACAGAAAAACCTCAGATTATTATGAATTGGTTTCATTAAATCCTCAGTTTGAGATGGTTTTTTCTGATGAAATACTGGCAATTCCGCAGGACTATTCAGAAATGAAAAATCTCTTTGAAAGCATTGAAAAAGGAGCTGCCAAGAAACTTGATGAATTCATGAATGACGCTCAGTATAAATATGAAGTCGGGATGAAGGATTTCGTTACTAAACCTTGTCATTCGTGGTTAGAATTTGTTTCTCCAAAGATTGCAAAAAGCGCTTTAAAGCTTGATCTGCTATCAAATTTTCATCGGTTTGTCAGAAAATATTTTTCAGATCCTAAACTGATTATGCTTATGGAATTTCCTGTTATTTTTCTTGGCGCCGCACCTAAAGATATACCTGCTTTATACAGTCTGATGAATTACGGAGGTTATAAATTGGGAACATGGTATCCGATGGGAGGTTTCTACAAAGTCATTGACGCAATGGCTCAAATTGGCAAAGAGCAAGGTGTACAATTTCATCTGAATTCAACTGTAGAAGAAATTAAGATTAAGAACGGAAAAGCAGGTTCAATCGTTGTTAATGGTACCGAAATTGAATTTGACACAATAATTGCGTCTTCAGATTATCATCATACAGAGAACCTGATTCAGAAAGAATACAAAAACTATGATGAAGAGTATTGGAAAAAGAAAACATTTGCACCTTCTTGTCTGATCTATTATTTAGGATTCAAAGAAAAAGTCCCTAATCTGAAACACCATACCTTATTTTTTGAAAATGACCTGGATTTGCACACCAATGAAATCTATGAAAATAAAAAATGGCCGACAAAACCTTTATTTTATACCTGTTGTCCATCCAAAACAGATAAAAATGTAGCTCCTGCAAACGGTGAAAATATATTTTTGCTTATGCCTGTTGCTACGGGAATTGATGATAATGAAGAAACAAGGGAGAAATATTTCCTCGAAATGATACGAAGACTTGAAAAGCATACCAAATCATCAGATCTTTTATCAAAAATAGAGTATAAAAAAAGCTATTGCATTAATGATTTTAAAAAAGATTACAATGCATACGAAGGAAATGCTTACGGATTAGCAAATACACTTAATCAGACTGCAGTTCTTAAGCCTTCATTGAGAAATAAAAGGGTGAAAAATCTTTTCTACACCGGGCAGCTTACCGTTCCCGGACCAGGAGTTCCACCGTCAATTATATCAGGAAAAATAGCAGCAACAGAAGCCACCAAATAACGAAATTTATGAAAAAACTTTTCGACGAACTTTCTTATAAAATAAGTAAACAAACTACAAAGCAATACAGTACCAGTTTTTCTTTAGGAATTTTAGCGTTGTCGCCAAAGATAAGAAATGCAATTTATGCCATCTACGGCTATGTAAGACTGGCAGACGAAATTGTTGACAGCTTTCATAGCTTTGATCGCCAAATATTATTGACCAGATTCCGAGAACAAACCAATCAGGCACTGGAGGAAAGAATATCATTAAATCCTATACTTCAGGCTTTTCAGGAAACGATTCATAAATATGAAATTGATCTGCAGCTTATCCATCAGTTTTTGAAAAGCATGGAAATGGATCTGCAGAAAATTGATTATGATTCTGATCTATATAAAGAATATATTCTCGGTTCTGCAGAAGTTGTAGGACTAATGTGTCTTCAGATTTTTGTTGATGGAAATAAAGAAATGTATGCTCAGCTCAAACCTTCCGCAATGAAGCTGGGGTCTGCTTTTCAAAAGGTAAATTTCTTACGTGACATGAAAGACGATTATCATATTTTAGGGCGAACTTATTTTCCGAATGTTGATATTTCTTATTTTGATAATGTAGCAAAAGCCAAGATTGAACAGGATATTCATGATGAGTTTAAAGAAGCATTGGAAGGAATTAAAAAACTCCCGAATTCATCAAGGTTCGGAGTGTACCTTGCATATCGTTATTATATTTCACTTTTTAGAAAAATAAAGAGAACTTCTGCCAATAAAATAATAAATCAAAGAATCAGAATATCGAATGGCAAGAAATTTTCTCTTATGATGAGCAGTTATGTACAATATAAAATGTCATTTCTGTAAATCTAAATCTAAAAAATGATACATCAACTTCAACGTCAGCAACAGCTTAACTGTGATATAGAAACAGCTTGGAAATTTTTCTCTTCAGCGAATAACCTTTCGGAAATCACTCCGCAAGACATGAAATTTACTGTACGAACCAAGCTTAGCGATGATGAAATATATGAAGGAATGGTAATAGACTACTTTGTGTCGCCGCTTTTTGGAGTAAAATTAAAATGGCAAACAATTATTACTGAAGTTGAATCAAAAAGATTATTTACTGATTTTCAGAATAAAGGACCTTTTAAAATGTGGCATCATCATCACTTTTTTATTCCGAATGAGAATGGAGTTTTAATGGTTGATAATGTCAATTACGAGCTGCCCTTCGGTTTTTTGGGAGAAATTACCCATAAACTGATCGTTAAAAAAAAGCTGCAAAATATTTTTAATTACCGCTATAAGATTTTAGAAGAAATTTTCAATAAAAAGTAATATGAATTTTTTAATTGTTTTAGCTACATTTTTCGTTATGGAAGGAATCACTTGGCTTATTCATAAATATGTGATGCACGGTTTTCTATGGATACTTCACCGTGATCATCACGATCACAGCAATGAAGGAAAAATGGAACGAAACGATTATTTTTTTGCCATTTTTGCAATTCCCACCATTGCTTTGATGTACTACGGAACCATCAATAACTTTAATGCCTATTTCTACATTGCAATAGGAATTACGTTGTATGGTATGGCCTATTTTTTTGTGCATGACATTTTTATTCATCAGCGTTTCAAAATTTTAAGAGACACAAAAAATCCTTATTTATTGGCGATTCGCAGAGGCCACAAGCAACACCATAAACACACAGGGAAAGAGCATGGTGAATGTTTTGGTTTTCTTTGGGTTCCTGTGAAATATTTTAAAATGTACTTTAATAAAAATAGAGGATAAATGTGGCAATACACCTATCTGGCAATTAATTTTTTTACGATTATTATCTGTTTTATTTTTTCTTTTCATCCGAAAATTAAATTTTACAGACACTTCAAAGCTTTTTTGCTTGCTTCAATTGTTACCGCTATATTTTTTATTGCCTGGGATGTGTGGTTTACTTCAAATGGTGTTTGGTGGTTTAATGATAAATACTTAATTGGACTTCGGTTATTTGGCCTTCCGATTGAGGAATTGCTGTTTTTTATCTGCATCCCTTTTTCGTGTGTTTTCACCTATTTCTGCTTAGATAAATTCTTCAGATTAGATTGGAAACCTTCTGTCGAAAAGGTTTTTGTGATTATTTCAATAATTTCCTGTCTCATTTTAGCTTTAATTTTTAAAGATAAAATTTATTCATTTGTTACTTTTTTAACTACGGCAATCAGTTTGATTGTTCTGCATTTTGTTTTAAAAGCAAATTGGATAGGCAAAGCATCATTCATTTACCTTGTTTTAATGCCCGGATTTTTAGCCGTAAATGGAATTCTTACAGGAACAGGGCTTGAATCTCCTATTGTAAACTACAACCCAAAAGATTTTATTGGTTTCAGAATTTTAACAATTCCGATTGAAGATACGGCTTACGGATACGAAATGATTCTTTGGAACCTCTTCTTCTTTTATAAATTTAATAAAAATGAGCAAGATTAATATATTCTGGTTTCGCAGAGATTTAAGACTGGATGATAATTCAGGATTAAGTGCAAGTTTAAAATCAGGACAGAAAATAATTCCCATTTTTATATTCGATACCGAAATTTTAGATCAGCTTGAAAATAAATCTGACCGAAGAGTTGATTATATTCATCAAGCTTTAGCAGAAATGCATGAAGAGTTAAAAAAACACAATTCAGGAATTAAAATATATCACGGAAAACCACTTCAGATTTTTAAAGAAATAATAAAAGAATTTGATATAGAAAGTGTTTTCTGTAATCGTGACTATGAACCACAGGCAATAAAACGTGACCAAGAAATTGCTGATTTCCTGGAAAAAAATAATATTAAATTTAAAGATTTTAAAGATCAGGTAATTTTCGAAAAAGATGAAATTGTAAAAAATGATGGCTCTCCTTACACCGTTTACACTCCATACTCTAAGAAATGGAAAGAGCAATTTCACCAAACTGAAATTCATTCAACTCATATCAATTTTGACAATTTTCTTTCACTTAAAGCTAAAAATATTTGTGGTTTAAAAGAAATCGGTTTTGAAAAAACGGATATAACTTTTGAAAAACCTGTTTTAGATAAAAAAATTATTGAATCTTACGATAGAAACAGAGATTTCCCAGGTTTAGATCAGACAACCAGATTGGGAATTGCTCTACGTTTTGGGACGATATCCATCCGAAAATGTGTAAAATATGCTTCTGAACATAATGAAACCTGGCTTAATGAATTAATCTGGAGAGAATTTTTTATGCAGATTCTTTTTCATTTCCCAAAAGTAGTTAACCATTGTTTCAAAGATAAATATGAAAAAATCGACTGGCGAAATAATGAAAATGAGTTTAAGCTGTGGTGTGAGGGAAAAACTGGATATCCGATAGTAGATGCAGGAATGCGACAGCTTAACGAAACCGGATTTATGCATAATCGCGTTCGAATGATTACTGCAAGTTTCCTTACCAAACATCTTCTTATCGACTGGCGATGGGGCGAAGCGTATTTTGCAGAAAAACTTTTAGATTATGAACTTTCATCCAATAACGGAAATTGGCAATGGGCAGCTGGTTGCGGTTGTGATGCTGCACCATATTTCAGAATTTTCAATCCGACCGAACAGACCAAAAAATTCGATAAAGATCAAAAATATATTAAAAAATGGCTTCCTGAGGAGTATGCTGATATTAAACCGATTATAGAACATAGCTTTGCTAGAAACCGCGCACTTGAAGTTTACAAAAAAGCTGTTAAAGAATAAATTATCTGTTTTATAAATATAAATTTTTCTGAAAATTATTCTTTTTAGGTACCACATCAACAATGCGGGGCATAGTATTTGTAAACATAGTCTTTAGTAAAGACAATTAACACCACACCAAAATAAAATGAAAGTTACAGATCTAAAAATTAAAAATCTTGTCGAGTACAGAAACGAGATTTTTACGATTACGGAGATTTTCCAAAAAAATAATAACTATTTTGTGAAAATCGAGAATGACAGTCAGACAATTTCTTTGCCGGCAGAAAAAATCAATCCTATCCAGATTACAGAAGATTGGTTGGAAAAATTCGGGTTCATGAGAACGTATGCTTCAGATCACCAGATACGTTATGAAAGACCGGAATCATTTATCAAATATGATATTGATCTAAACTCTAAAAAAATTGTTGAAGGTCTTAAAATTTACGGAAATACAATTAAGTGTAAATACATTCATGAATTTCAAAATATATTTTCATGCCTGTTCGGTAAAGAGACTACGGCTTTTTTTAAGTCATCGTTTCATAAAGCAGCAGTTTAAGCTGAACTTCTGAAACCATCAAATAATTATATATACTTTAAATTTTTCCCCGACTGTAAAGCCGGGGATTTCTTTTAGGTAATTCTATGTCTGTTACTTGCTTTTACCCAGTTATGCTTCCCGCAATTCTTACAGCTTCCTGCGTTTCCTTCAGGCTTTTCTTCCGTATATCCGCAGAATGTGCATGAATAATGACCTTCTTCAGCAATATTTCTTAGGGGATGATCCAGAGAGTGCAGCATAATAGGAAGCCCGTATTTTACTTTATCTTCTTCAAAAAAGAAAACACTGATATCGCCGGAAACCTCTTCAATTGCAAATTCTATTTGCCCTAGATGTGAAACTCCTTTTAATCTTAATTCTGCAAAAAATTCATCGCTCCCAAGATTCTCTTTTTTGAAATTATCGATGGCGAAAACACCATTTTCGATCAGGCACATTGCCTTCCCTTCTAAAAGATTTTCAATTTTTTTAAATCTTCCGATAAGCTTTGTCACGGTAGAATATAAAATGATTATAACAATGAAAACAATGATGGAAGAAACAATTCCAACCTCTTTATAAAACATCGGATCTCCTGCTGCAGAACCCAGTCCGATAATTACAACCAACTCAAAAATTGAAAGTTGTTTCACTCCCCTTTTTCCTAAAACCCGAAGCCCGATAATAATGGTAAGAAACATAATCATGGTTCTTAAAACAATTTCCAGAAGAAAAGCCCAGTCTTCAGTTCCGAGAAATAACTCTTTCCAACTAAAACTTAAAAAAGCTGATAAAAGCATAGTAAAATTTTAGAATAAAGGATTCAAAAAACAAGCCAGTCAAAGATTAAAAATTGCTAACCGTTATTAACAGAGAATAAAATAAAAATCATTAATTTTCAGTTTAAATTTAAATCACTTACATGAAAATTATTACGATGTTGTTTCTGTTGTTTTTATCATCATCAATAAATGCACAACAGATCATTGCACAGGAAAAATATCAGGGAACAATTGACGGAAAAATAAATATTTCTTTTTATCTGAAAATAGAAGAAACAGGCTGTCCGAAAGTAGTAGCTTCAGGAGTTTATAAATATAATGACAATAAAGCCGGTAACTGGATTCTCCTCGACACTACTTTTTCAGAAAAAAACCAGCAGTATACATTTGTAGAACACTATAATACGGGAATTATGCTACTGAAACGCGGTGATGATAATATGCAGGGATTATGGATCTCTCCCGATGGTAAAAAACAGCTCAAGGTCAGTTTAAAAAAATTAAAACCGACCAAAGCTGAAATTGATAAGATGGAAGATGAATTGGAAAAAGCCAATTACAACGCAAATGATTGTTAAACCCTATCTGTGTCTGTCACCTCTCTGATGATAGGCAATATTAGGATTAGGTAAATTTACTTTTTCATTTAAATGCTGATTGTTAAAAGCTGGATCTACATGGTTTTGATGATTTTCGGAATCAACAGGAGTTTTAATGTGAATTTTTTTTCCGTTTCTGAAAATCTCACCATCAGCTGTTCGATAGGTTTGGTCTTGTTTGTATTTATTTCCGTCTGAAGCTGTAAACATTTGTGAATCTTTTTGTTTCATTTTTTTTACCAAATAAACCAAAGCTCCTCCGGTTACAATTCCCAAAGCTAATTTTACTGTATTTTTCATAAATAATATTTATCTCTACCAAAACAAAAGTATTGCCAATACTTTTACTTGTGGTATGAATAATATTTGAAAAATAAAAAAAGACTGACATCCTGAGATGACAGTCCTAAAACTTGAGTTAAAAACATAGATATGACAGATCTGGATTGATACTTATCTATTAATCAAAACTAAGGAGTTTATTTTTTTTAATTTATGATCAGAGTCAGAATATATAAATTGATTAAAATATAGAATTACTTTTCATTGTTTCTAAAAACAAAATAACAAATTAACAAAGCAAGGTTAATCACTACAGCAAAAGAATTTGAAAGAATAATCGGCAACTCCTGCTGTTCTATTCCGTACCAAACCCAAAGAGAAAGCCCGCTAACCAAAATCATAAGCATAAGCCATGAGAGATCTTCAACATTTTTTGTCTTGATCACTTTTATAAGTTGTGGCATTGAAGCAATAGAAGTAAACCCACCTGCAATTAAGCCTAAAATTTCAGTATTCATAGATATTCTTTTTTAAAGTAAAATCAGCATAAAAGAATATGCTGATGATCTTTAAAAGAGATATACAAATTGTATGCTTATCAATAAAAAACTTTGTAAATGTGGTATTAATTTAAATTTATCAATTCATCTGCAAGAGATTTCCAGCGGATTTTAGATGTACCAAATACAGAGCTTATCATATTTTTAATGCTATTTGCAAAGGTTGTATTTTTATTGGGCTGCTGATTTCTTTCATAAACCGCCATCTTAATATAATCACTTCCTTTAGAGATTACAAAAGTAGATGTAGCAGCAGCAGAATGGAAATGAAAGGTTTTTCCTGCAAACTCATTTCCCGGTAATTTAGATGGTCTGAATTGTAACATAATTCTGTCAGGATTACTTTTATCAATCAAATCAATCCTAACCCAATAATAGTCTTCAGTTTTCGGATTATTAATCTTGGTCGGGAGAATCTTTATATAATCCCCTATTTCAGGAGAACGGTTAACCTGTTCGCCTGCAGTATCATATAATTTAAATTCCGCACCATTTGGGCAATATTCAGACCATTTAGTAATTTCAAAAAATCTCTTTTTAAGAATATCAAATTTAAGATCAACTTCCTCGGAGCTACTAAATTTTTTTATACTTTCTGTATCTTGGAACCCGCCTCTCACCTGCGACGGAATCCCGGGAACTTTCTTCGGCTTCATTAAATTTTAAAATCTTTGCTTTTAAGTTGAATCAAGAACGAATGCTCATACCGGTTCACGAACAGGTATACTTTTAAAGAATTAAAGGAGTAATAATTTTTTGTCATCATTTTTTATCATTTTACACAAATTTAATATAAGTCACATTTAAATGAAAATATATTGACAAATAAAATATATGCCACGAATAAAAACCAATTATCAGCTCTGATTATCAGCACATTCTAGATAAATGATTTAAATCATAATATTTTTAGCATAAATAACACAGTATTACAAAAAAATTATTAAGAGCATAATATCTGACGAAGTCAAAATAGTTGAGAATATAAGATGTATTGAAAAAAAATTTGACGAGCTATTTTCCTGATTAAAAGAGCATCTAATATTTATTTCGAAAAAATAATTAACATAACTGAAAAATACTGTGGGTAATTATAAAAAATTACCTATATTTGGACTGAAAATTTTTTTTTCATCATTTGTGTTTTTATTAAACCCTCCGTTTACGGGGGGTTTAATTTTTTATTAATTCAATACCTACTTAATCGAGCATTTTATTTTCCCGAAAAAGTTTCAGAAATAATTTCTTATCTTACAGTTTCTAAGTTACAAACACTACAAAATTTTACGATATGAAAATAGGTTTAATTGGATTTGGAAAAGCAGGAAAGGCTGTAGCAAATGTAATATTGCAAAACAATGATTTCACGCTCGAATGGATTTTGAGAAACAGCAAGAATATGGAAAAATCTTCTGCAAAAGATTTTTTAGAGGTCGAATCTTCTGATCCCGCTGAAATTTTTTCAAAGCAGAATATTCAAATTACTCAGTTTCTTGACGATCATCATGTCGATATCATTATAGATTTCTCTACTACGGAGAGTATATATCTTTATGGTAAGGCAGCATCTGACAGAAGCATTAAAATAATTTCGGCAATTTCACATTATAGTAATGAAGAAAAAAAATTTCTGAAAGAATTATCTGAAAAGAGTACGGTTTTTTGGTCACCAAATATAACTTTAGGCGTAAATTATCTTCTATTTGCAGCAAGTCTTCTTAAAAATATTGCTCCGGAAGTAGACATTGAAGTTGTAGAAGAACATTTTAAGGCAAAAACAGGAATTTCAGGCACTGCTATAAAAATTGCAGAGACTCTGGAAATTGACGAAGATAATATAAACTCAGTAAGAGCGGGAGGGATTGTTGGCAAACATGAAGTTATTTTTGGTTTTCCATATCAGACAGTTCGTTTGGTGCATGAATCCATTTCCCGTGAAGCTTTCGGAAGCGGAGCACTTTTTGTTGCAAGAAATTTAAAAACTTTACCAGAGGGATTATATAATTTTGAAGATATTTTGAAGCCCTATTTTTTTACCAATTCTAAAACCATGCTCTCCTGAGCTAAAAATACTTTAAATAAAATAAATGTACTTCGTTTTTGTATAATGCTTAATTTTTTTATTTAAAATATAGAAAAGGCACACAATATGCTAACCATATTACATAAACCTTAAAAAAATATTATTATGAAAAGTGTATTATGGTTAGTTGCAGTGATCTGCATTGTAGTTTGGCTTTTAGGAATGCTAAACATTATTCCAGGAATCAGCACAAGCTATCTGATTCATATTTTATTAGTTGTTGCTATTATTGTAGTTCTTTACAATATTATTTCAGGAAGACGTCCTTTGGATTAATTAAAAGATTTTAAATACAAGAGCTGAATAATTTGATTATTCAGCTTTTTTGTGCTTCAAGAATTTAATTAACGTGAGTTCGATTTAAGCAGCGATTAATCTATCTTTGTCAATAATGTCGTCATTGGTGTTTATTGATGGTTTTTTATCAAAGAATGAATAAGCAGCTAAAGCCGATAAAATATTCAGAAC
>NZ_JBPCHW010000028.1:0-30475 GCF_051011795.1 Chryseobacterium sp. RLHN22 | reverse complement strand
TTTTCCCCCCCCCCCCCCCCCCCCCCCCCCCCGAAACAAATAAAATAGCGAGTGCGGAAAGCGGGAAAAAGCTCCTAAAAAATATTTACAAAACAATCTCAGTCGTATTTTTCACTTCAGAAATTGTGAACGAGCTGTGCGTACTTGCAATATGCTGTAAAGTTGTGAGTTTGGTCACCATAAAATTCCGGTAATCATCCATATCTTTCAGGCTGATTTTAAGAATATAATCGTAGTCTCCGCTTACGTGAAAACATTCCGTGACTTCCTTTAAGTGCAACACTTCTTTTTCAAACTGCATCAGATATTCTTTTTTATGCTGAGTGAGTTTCACATGACATAAAATGAGAAACTTTTTGTCAATTTTTGTTTTATCAACTAACGCAACATATTTAGAAATCACACCTGAGTTTTCAAGCTTTTTTATGCGTTCATAAACAGCAGTCACAGACAATCCAAGTTTATAAGCCAGTTCTTTGGTGGTTTGTTTACAATCTTCCTGCAGATATTGAAGCAGTTTTTTATCCGTTTCGTCAAATAGCATAGATAATATTTTAGCAAAGTTTAGATTAAAACAAATATAACCAACTTTTATTCTACCAAAATAAATTTTAATAGTTTTATTTTCTAAATATAGAATTAATCATTGTAATAAATAATAGAAAGATTCATTTTTAAAACAAAAAATATGGATCGATTCAACGCGGCAAATGAAATTCAGGACTTACAATATTTTGGAGAATTTGGCGGAGTAAACCCTTCAATTTCAGACAGCTCTACCTACACTTTTCTTTCGGCAAAAACCATGTTTGATACGTTTGAAGGAAATGCAGACGGCTGTTATCTGTACTCAAGACATTCATCACCGATGAATCTTTATCTTTCCCAAGCTTTGGCAAAAATGGAAAACACTGAAGCTGCAAACGTTACTGCCTCAGGAATGGGAGCTATTACCTCCGTTTTGATGCAGATTTGCAAGTCAGGAGACCATATTATTTCGAGCAGAACCATTTATGGTGGAACCTACGCTTTCCTGAAAAATTTTCTACCGCCGTTTCAAATTGAAACTACTTTCGTAGACATTAATAATTTTGAATCCATTGAAAATTCAATCACTGAAAACACTAAAATTATATATTGTGAAAGTGTAAGTAACCCTCTTCTGGAGGTTGCTGATCTGAGAAAACTATCAGAAATCTGTAAAAAGCACAATTTAAAACTGATTGTTGATAATACTTTCTCTCCACTTTCAATCTCACCGACTTTATTGGGAGCAGACGTTGTAATTCATAGCTTAACTAAATTTATTAACGGAAGCAGCGATACGGTAGGTGGAGTTTATTGCGGAACCCAGGAATTCATCAATGATACCAAAAATGTAAACAACGGAGCTTGTATGCTTTTGGGTCCAACGATGGACAGTTTCCGCTCGGCAAGTATTCTTAAGAATTTAAGAACACTTCACATCAGAATGAAACAGCACAGCCATAATGCAATGTATCTTGCTAAAAGATTTGAAAAAGACGGCTTAAAAGTTTCTTATCCAGGTTTAAAATCCCACAAAAATCATGACTTGATGAAAAGCATGATGCACGAAGAGTACGGATTTGGAGGATTGCTGACTTTAGACGCAGGAACAACCGATAAAGCCAACGAATTAATGGAAATGATGCAGCAGGAAAATTTAGGCTATTTAGCGGTAAGTTTAGGCTTTTATAAAACATTATTCTCATGCTCAGGAAGTTCTACTTCATCAGAAATTCCTGAAGAAGAACGTGAAGCCATGGGAATTTCAGACGGACTTATAAGATTTTCAATCGGTCTCGATCACGATATCGAAAGAACATACGAAAAGATGAAAGAATGCATGCTCAAAACAGGCGTTCTAAACCATGAAACCATTTCATCCATATTCTAATTATTGTTATAAAAGCTGTTGAATTTCGACGGCTTTTATTATTTTTTTTAACCGCAAAAGTCACAAAAGATATTTTTTGCGCAGCATTTTTAAGCATTTCAAAAGACCACAAAATGTAAGAAAAGTTTCGCTCCTACGGAGCTCAATATATTTAGAAATCTTTTTCTACAAAGGCTTTGCTTCTCCAAAGCATTTTTTTACTTTAGTCAAATTTTTAACGCAAAGTTTAATTTAACCAATCTCTTATTCCAGCAAGCAAAGTGGAATCAACAAGTTGATTTTATAAAACGTATGTTTTAAGCTTTGCGTAGCAAATTTATTGTTTTTTGCTCCCTAAAATCAAAGTTTTTATAAAAAATCTTTGCGTTAAAAATTTACTCTAGAAAGTAATGTATCAAAAATTTTTACGATAAAATCAAACTTTATGAAAATGTTTCGGAAATGCATTTTCAGGTTTCATTTTTAAAACATTCAGTAAAATCCATGATTTTAAAAATCCGTAACCATAGGAAAACATTTGGATATAAGTGGAAATAACTGCCATCCCTGCAATGGCGATATTTTTAGTCACAATTAAAGAATGAAGCAGAACCATGAAAGTGTACAATCCGTAAAGCGCAAGAATAAAACCTTTTCCTAAAATAAAATATTCAATAAATCCTAAAACATAGCCCAATAAAAACAAAGTAGGGAAAGCAAAAGAAATTTTCACATAATTCGGATGTCTTTGATTCAGAATCGGTCTTGCACAACCAAATTGATACACCTGCTTTGAGAACTTTCCAAAATCTACTCTTCGTTTATGATAGACTGCAATTGTATCAAAAAAGGCTGTTGTAAAACCATTTTCCCAAAGCGTCATCGACAAATCCGGATCCTCCCCGATTCTCATCTCTGAGAAACCACCCACTTTCTCGAAAATTTCTTTTTTCACGCCCATGTTAAAACTTCTGGGCTGGAATTTAGAAACCGCTTTTTTATTTCCTCTGATTCCACCAGTTGTAAAAACTGAAGTCATCGAATACGAAATTGCTTTCTGCATCAGGTTGAAACCTTTATGCGCTTTATCGGCTCCTCCAAAGGCATCACAAGGAATAGTAACAATACTGTTTTTGATATTTTCAATATAATCTTTTTCTACAATCACATCGCTGTCTACGAAAACCAACCAATCATTCGATGCTCTTTTTGCTCCATAATTTCTCGACAAGCCTGGTCCTGAATTGGTTTTCTTGAAATATTTGATGTTTAAAATTTCTTCAAAATTATGAATCGTCGGTTTTAAATCGATCATAGAACCATCATCAACAATAATTACTTCAAAATCTTTATCCGTTTGGGCATTGAGAGAATTGAGCAGTTCGAAAAGTTCATCTTTTCGGTTAAAAATAGCAACAACGATGGAAATAGTAGGTTTCAAATTGAAAATTTTTCAAAATTAGTTATTCAGTGAAGAATGCGCAAAGATTTATTACAAATTAAAACGTAAAAGAAAGACAAATCATATCTGATCTGTTTAGAATTTTAAACAAAGCAATCTGACATTTTAAACAAACTCAAAAATTAAAGACCATAATAACTTTGTCTCAACAAAACTTTAAAACAAATTAAAAATGAGACTTAATAAGTTACAGCAGCCGATCAATTCAGGATTTAATGCACAATCCACGGCTCAGGAAGTGATCAGAGGAATTGATCTTTCAGGAAAAACAGCTATTATCACAGGTGGTTATGCAGGTATTGGTCTTGAAACTACAAAAATTCTGGCTTTAGCAGGAGCTACAGTAATCGTACCTGCAAGGAGTTTAGAAAAAGCAAAAACAAATCTATCTGGAATTCCCAATGTAGAATTACAAGAATTAGATTTAATGAATCCTGAATCTATCGAAAACTTTACAGAAAAGTTTGTTGCTTCAGAAAGAAAATTAGATTTCTTAATTAATAATGCAGGAATTATGTGGGTTCCGCTACAAAGAGACGGCCGAGGATACGAATCACAGTTAGTCACTAATTATTTATCTCAATTTCATCTTACCGCAAAATTATTCCCGGCTTTGAAAAGAGCAGATTCTGCAAGAGTAATCATGGTTTCATCATACGGACATCAGATGTCACCTTTCAATTTTGAAGATCCAAATTTCGAAAACAGAGAATATCAGACTTTAGCAGGTTACGGACAATCAAAGACAGCTTGTAATTTATTTTCTGTTGCTCTGGACGAAAAAGCAAAACAATATAATATCAGATCCTATTCAGTGCATCCCGGTTCTGTTTACGGAACAGACTTAGGAAGAGAAGAACCGATCGGTTTGTTTATCCAGATGGGAACTCACGACGAAAGCGGAAAAATAAAACCTGAAGTAAGAGCTAAACTAAAAACCATTCCACAAGGTGCTGCAACAACGGTTTGGTGCGCTACAACTCGGCATTTGGAAAATATAGGAGGAGTATATTGTGAAAACTGTAATATTGCGGAGATCGACAACGGGCAAATTGAGCATCGATATGATGAACCATCCACCATAAAAGGAGTTCAGCCCTATTCTATTGATCAGGAGAGTGCGGAAAGACTTTGGAAATTAAGTGAAGAAATGACCGGAATACAATTACAATTCGATGTGAAGTAATTTCTTTTACTTAAATTTATCCTTGAAATAGATTTATAATGGATTTTCAGATTAAATATATCACGCCTGATATTAAGCTTTCCACTTATGATGACAAACTTTTCAAAACGGAAACTGTTTTTGAATTTCACATGCTGGTTTGGTTTATTTCCGGAGAAACGAAAATTATTCATGCGGACAAATCTTATATTTTCAAAGCCGGAGATATTTTTTTGATTCCGAGAAATCATTTGGCAACAATCATTAATTACCCTAAAGACGGACTTCCGCACAAAGCTGTTGTTATGCATCTTACAAAGGAGCGCTTGAAGGATTTTTATTCTAATATCGAAATTGAGACAAAAAATATTCGTAAGGAAACCAAAATATACAGCTTTGAAAAGCATCCTCTTCTGGAAAGCTGCATGGCTTCACTGATCCCCTATTTTGATCTTCAGGATTCTTTTCCGGAAAACATTGCAGATTTAAAAATAAACGAAGCGGTCAATATTCTGCGCGTTATTGACAAAAACATAGATTCTGTTCTGGCAGATTTTGAAGAACCGGGAAAAATAGATCTTGCAAATTTTATGGAGAAAAATTATATGTTTAATATGCCTCTGGAAAGATTCGGGTACTTGACGGGACGAAGTTTATCAACTTTCAATCGGGATTTCAGGAGAATTTTTCTCACCACACCACAACGATGGCTTACTTATAAACGTCTTGAACTGGCATTTTATCATTTAACTGAAAAAAACAAAAAGCCTTCGGACGTTTTTATGGAAGTTGGTTTTGAAGACCTTTCACATTTTTCTTATGCATTTAAAAAGCAATATGGGTTTGCGCCTTCGTTGGTAGAGTAAAAAGTAAATCAATCATTAATCTTTTTTCTGCAGATCTCCCGCTAAACAAGAACTCTAAAAGATCTAAAATAATTTCTGTAAAGTCAAAAACATTTCAAGACATATTTTGAGTTTTGAAATAGAAAAACCTTCCAGCTTCCGGAAGGTTTTTACGTTTTAATTATTTTCTAATTTATGCACTTTTTTCGTTCCTTCATACATTTCATACTGCAAAAATCTTGTTTCCAGTTTTCCGTTGAAAAGCTTTATTTTTCTTGAAGGTCGAAGTCCGATTTTCTTTACCGCTTCCAAATCTGAAGAAATCAGCCAAGCCAAAGTGTTCGGATAATGCGTTTTGAAAGTATCTCCTACTTTTTTGTAAAAATCATCATCATTGATCGAAATTCTCTCGTCATACGGAGGGTTGAAAACCATCAATAACGGGAACATATCTTTTTTGGAATCAAAGAAATTCTGCTTTCTTACTTCGATGATGTCTTCCATTTCGGCAGATTCTATGTTCGTTCTTGCTGCATTCAGCATTCTTGCATCGATATCGTAACCCACAATTTTTCCTGTAAATTCTTTCACACGATTTACACGAACTTCTTTTATTTTTGAAAACAATTCGTGATCATAATTTTTCCAGTTCTGGAATGCAAATCTTCTTCTGAAAATCTGCGCAGGAAGGTCTAAAGCAATCATTGCCGCTTCAATTAAAAGCGTCCCCGAACCACACATCGGGTCAAGGAAATTTCCTTTCCCATCCCAACCTGCCAATTGCAGCATTCCGCTTGCCAAAACCTCATTAATTGGAGCTTCTCCCTGTTCCTTTCTGTACCCTCTTTTAAACAATGGATCTCCTGAAGAATCTAAAGAAATCGTTACCAATTCTCTGTCGATATGCAAATGAAATTTGATATCCGGAGATCTCGTTTCAATATTTGGTCTTTTTCCGTATCTGTTTTGAAAGAAATCTACAATCGCATCTTTCATTTTAAAAGTCATAAACTGAGAATGCTTAAATCTCTCGGAATTTACCGTAGAATCGATTGCGAAAGTCTGATCTACACTCATAAAATCATCCCATTCAAATTTGAAAAGCTTATCGTAAAACTTACTTTCATTAAATGCTTTAAATTCTACAATCGGAATAAGAATTTTAAGGGCAGTTCGTGCAGAATAATTGATTTTATATAAAAAACCTAAATCACCTTCGCAGTTTACTGCACGGTTTTTAAGTTCTACATTTCTTCCACCTAGCTTTTTGATTTCTTCTGCAAGAATAGGTTCCAGACCAAAGAATGTTTTTATCTGAATTTTTAGATTTTCTGTATCCATTTTGCAAAAGTAGCAATTTTAGTTGTTGGTTGTCAGTTTATAGTTGATAGAAATCATCGGATGTGATAAAAACCATCAACCGACAACAACTTACCATCAACTAAAAACACTATTTTTGCAGGATGGAATGGTTTGAATCTTGGTTTGATACCCCTTATTATCATTTGCTCTACAGTAACAGAGATTATACAGAAGCAGAAAGTTTTATTACGAAACTTACTTCTGAACTACAGCTTCCCCAATCATCAAAAATCATTGATCTTGCGTGCGGAAAAGGAAGACATTCGGTTTTCCTCAATAAATTAGGATATGATGTACTTGGCCTGGATCTTTCCCGTAAAAGTATTGAACATAACAAACAGTTTGAAAATCAAACCCTGATTTTTAATGTTCATGATATGAGAAACCCTATTGATTATGAGCCTGTAGATGCCGTTTTTAATCTTTTTACAAGCTTCGGATATTTTGATCATGAAGAAGATGATAAAAAAGTTTTCAAATCGGTTAGCAATGCTTTGAAAAAAGATGGTTATTTCGTTCTGGACTATCTGAATGAAGAGTTTGTAAGAAAGAATTTAGTTCCTGAAAATGTCATTACAAGAGGAGAAATTGATTTTAAAATCACAAAAAAAATCGAAGGCAGACATATTGTAAAGGACATTCAGTTTGAAGCTGACGGAAAATCTCATCATTATTTTGAGAAAGTAAAACTTCATACTTTGGAAACCATTAAAAGCTATGCTGAAGAAAGTGGTTTCGAAAGAATTAAAATCTGGGGAGATTATCAGCTGAATGATTTTGATAAAGAAGTTTCTCCACGTTGTATTAATTTATTCAGAAAGAAATAATGATTTTCATTTTACTCATATTAAGCGTCGTTGCCGGAGTTTTGCTTGGAAAATATTTTGGTCAGAAAGAAAAATTTGCCAAAAATTTACTGATTCTGAGTGCCGGTTTTTTAATTACCATCTGCCTGAATGAAGTTTTCCCGCAGGTTTATGCTTCAGATATCGGAAATCTCGGGATTTTTGTAATTGGCGGAGTTTTGCTACAAATGATTCTTGAAGCGCTGACAAAAGGTTTTGAACATGGGCATTTTCATTATCACAATGAAAATAATATTCTTCCGATGGCTTTGATGGTTGGGCTTTTCATTCATGCTTTTATAGAAGGAATTCCTCTGGCCAATGAAACGAACCCGTTTTCTCCTTACTTGCTTGGGATCCTGTTTCACAATCTTCCGATTTCATTTATTTTAGGAGCGTTTTTATTTAATAGAACGGGCTCAAAAGCATCGTATCCATCAATCTTAATTGTAGCGTTATTTGCTTTGGCATCACCTTTCGGGATGCTTTTGGGAAATTATTTTAATCCTGACTGGCAACCGTATTTTTTAGCCATTGTAGGAGGAATTTTCCTCCATATTTCTTCGGTCATTATTTTTGAAAGTAATAAAAACCACAATATTAACTGGTCTAAAATCGGATTAGTTATCTTGGGAGTTTCGCTGGCTTTGCTGATGCATTTATTCCATGACCATTCTCATGTAGGACATCATCATTAAATTTAATTTTAATCCAATAAAAAAGGCTTCGAGAAAATTTCACGAAGCCTTTTATTATGTTTAAGGATTTAAATTTAGAATTTCCATCCTACAGTTAAGAAGAAATTATTTCTTACACTTTTCACATCTGAAACTGCAGAAGTAGGTGTTAATACATCAAAATCACCTGAATAATATCCTGTACTTACTACAGTTCCATTTCTAACGACTTCATTTCCGCTTAAAAAAGGATTTTTGTATTCCGAAGTAATATTCTGATATGCCGCATCAATAAAGAATTTACCAAAATCATATCCGATACCAGCTCCAATCGTATTTCGGTCTCCCAAAATCAGATTGCTGTAGCTTCGGTCTCCTGCATTTCCGTTATTATCAAATGCACTGATTGTCGTATTATCAAAAGGGCTTGATGCATAAGAATAACCACCTCTAAATCTTAAAGCTTTAATTCTATATTCTGCCCCGATTTTTACTTCAGACAAATTCTTGTAAGAATCGTTAAAGAATGAATTCAATTCACTTTCTGCCTCACCCTGAACTTTATATTTAGGTTTGGTCAGCCCCAAAGTATAGTCAACGTTGATGGCAAAGTTTTTAGTTGGTACAAATGCACCACTCAAAGTTGCTTTCATCGGAGATCTGAATCTTCTGTCTTCTACAAAATTATCATAATAAACGAATCCGTCTGAACCTGTATAGTAATCAGTGTAAATTCTGTCTAAAGACCACCAAGTTGGTGATTCAATTGAGGCTCCTAATCTCAATTGATTAGTTACTTTTCCTATTACACCAACACTTGCAGAGAATCCGTTTGACTTTTCAGAAAATGGAGTGTATTGCTTATCAAATGTATAAGCTGTATTGTCTAAGTCTAACCCGAATCTAGCGCTGTCATACTGCTCTAAATCTACATAATGCATATTGATACTTGCACCGAGATACAAAGCGTTGTTATAATTCGCACCGACTCCTAAGTTGAATTTCGTCTGAGTTCCGTATCTGTTATAGGCGTGCCCTAAATAAGAAAGATTACCTACAACCGGATTATTGCTGCTATCAACAAGGTCTTTCGCAATAGAAATATTAGTGTTTCCCGGAGACTCTATGTAATTTTCAAGAGTCTGAGTTGATAGGTTTGCTCCTAAATTAATAAACTTCCAAGGAGTTTCTGTCATCAACTGAAAAGTAGCAACACCGCCAATATTTCCGATATTAACCTTGTTAATATTATAATTTGTTGAAGAACCTGCTAATGAAGTTGTATTTTTATTATTGTCAACAGACAAGGTTACAGAAACATCACCTGCAATCGCAACTCCCAGACCAGCGGGATTGGTAAGCAAAGACGTGGCATCTCCACCCAAAGCTCCGTTTGAGCCAGCCATTGCATTAAACTTTGATGAACCTACCATAGGTGTATTAGAATATACATCAATGGAATTTCTTATCGTCGATATATCCTGAGCCTGCAGGTAGAAAGCTGCAGTAATACCCATTAATACTAAAGATTTTTTTAACATTATTTTTAGAATAGTTATTAAGTTTAATTATCTACCACCAGATCTGAAACCGCCGCCTCCGCCGCCGGATCTCATTCCTCCGCCGCCACCGGAAGAACCACCTCGGAATCCGCCACCGCTGCTTCCTGAGTTAAAACCTCCTGATCTGAATCCTCCATTATCTCTTGGTGTATAGCTTTCATTTCTTCTTGGAGAAGATTGTTGCTGTTGATTGTAATTATAGTTAGGTCTTGAAGGTCTTACTCCATTATTCATATTTGGATTACGGAATCCTCCTTGTCCATTTCTGAATCCGCCATTTGTATTTCCTTGTCTGAAACCGCCATTGTTTACTCCGTTTCTAAAGCCGCTTCCGTTAGCGTTTCCATTTCTGAATCCTGAATTATTATTATTTCTAAATCCTGAGCTGTTATTATTTCTAAAACCAGAAGTTGTGTTAGGTCTCCTATAAGCTGAAAGATTATTACCACTTCTGAATGCACCTACTCTTCCATTAGCACCACTTCTTGCGTAAGGGAGTCTGTTATAGCCCCAATATCCGCCCCAGCCCCAATATGGGCTTCCGTAGTAACCTCCCCAATAAGGGTTATAGCCCCAATAGTTGTTCCAGCCCATTCCCCAATAAGGATAGCCACCCCAGCCCCAAGAGTTACCCCAACCCCAGCCGAAGGATAAATTCATTCCCCAGCCAGAACCCCAGCCCCAGTAAGGATTGTATCCCCAACCCCAAGGAGAGCCCCAACCCATTCCCCAACCCCATGAGTTATCATAGTAGTTAGTTTCATTGCCGGCAAAGCTGCCCCAGTCTGAGTCGGTTGCTGTAGAATTCCAGTTCGTGTCGCTCCAGCTGTTGTAACGATTGTCCTGCTCCGTTTTATTCATTTGAGCATTAGCAATGATATTAGAATCATCCTGATAGTAGTCGTAATATTCACCTACTCTGTTTCCTTCATTACCGTTAATGATGACTCCTTCAGGTAATGTATCTTTATTTGGGTCGTAATATACCCCATCAGTCTCGCTGTACCCGCCCATCTGTGCACCACAAGACATAAGCAGTAGCCCACTCGAAACAGCCAAAATCCCTTTCGATTTCAGCATTCCAAATAAACTTTTATGTATATTTCTTTTCATGATATGTAAAAATTTTTTATTTTAAATTATATTTGCATTCTGTACCAAAAATATACCAACTAATTGGTAACAAAAATCTATCAAAAATAGATTTTTATTTTTAGATTACATAATTTTAGAAAAGTTAAAAAATTAAAAAAAAATTAATGGCAAAATTAACTTCAAGAAGCGAAGATTACAGCAAATGGTATAATGAGCTGGTTGTAAAAGCAGATTTGGCTGAAAACTCCGGCGTGAGAGGTTCTATGGTAATTAAACCATATGGCTATGCTATCTGGGAAAAAATGCGTGATGAAATGGATAAAAGGTTTAAGGAAACAGGTCACGTGAATGCTTATTTCCCGCTTTTTGTGCCCAAAAGCTTGTTTGAAGCTGAAGAAAAAAACGCTGAAGGTTTTGCTAAAGAATGTGCTGTAGTTACCCATTACAGGCTAAAAAATGATCCGGATAATCCTGGAAAACTGATTGTAGATCCGGAAGCCAAACTAGAAGAAGAACTAATCGTTCGTCCGACTTCTGAAGCCATCATCTGGAATACTTATAAAGGCTGGATTCAATCATACAGAGATTTACCGATTCTTATCAACCAATGGGCAAATGTTGTTCGTTGGGAAATGAGAACGCGTTTATTCTTAAGAACTGCAGAATTTTTATGGCAGGAAGGTCATACCGCTCATGCTACAAGAGATGAAGCTGTGGAAGAAGCTGAAAAAATGAATAAAATATATGCTGATTTTGCTGAAAAATTTATGGCAATGCCGGTTGTACAAGGCTTAAAAACGCCTTCAGAAAGATTTGCAGGTGCAGACGAAACGTATTGCATTGAAGCATTAATGCAGGACGGAAAAGCACTTCAGGCGGGAACTTCTCACTTCTTGGGTCAGAATTTCGCAAAAGCATTTGATGTAAAATTTACCAATAAAGAGGGTAAAATAGAACATGCATGGGCGACTTCTTGGGGAACTTCAACCCGTTTGATGGGAGCTTTGATTATGACGCATTCTGATGACCTTGGTTTGGTGCTTCCTCCGACATTGGCACCGATTCAGGTGGTGATTGTTCCTATTTTTAAAGGAGAAGAGCAGTTAAATCAAATCAGTGAGGTTGCTTTGGATATTCAGAATAAATTAAAATTGAAAGGAATTTCAGTGAAATTTGACAATGATACTCAAAACAAACCAGGCTGGAAATTTGCTGAATATGAATTAAAAGGCGTTCCGTTGAGAATTGCAATCGGAGCAAGAGATTTAGAAAATAAATCCGTAGAAATTGCAAGAAGAGATAATCTTACGAAAGAAACACGTTCTTTGGAAGGTTTGGATTCTTACATCGAAGATTTGTTGAAAACCATTCAACAGGATTTATATACAAAAGCTTTAAATTTCAGAAAAGATAATTTGACGAAAGTAGATTCTTACGAAGAGTTCAAAAAAGTTTTAGAAGAAAAAGGCGGATTTATTTACGCCCATTGGGACGGAACTGCTGAAGAAGAAGAACAGATTAAAAATGAAACCAAAGCAACCATAAGATGTATTCCATTGGATAACGATGTTGAGGAAGGTATTTCTTTAATCTCAGGAAAGCCATCAAAAAGAAGAGTTTTATTTGCGAAAGCTTATTAATATTCATCTTAATAAATTATTGAATCTGCAAAAATTAACTATTTTTTTGCAGATTTTTTTTTGAATTTAATATTTGGACAAATTTTTGTTTAAATTTATCTAACATTAATTTCAAAATATTTCATTATGTCATTAAACATCATCGACCTAATTAAAGGGCAGTTGGGTTCTGCTCTGGTTTCCCAGGCTGCATCGCAACTCGGAGAAAGTGAAGCAGGAATTTCTAAAGCTATTTCCGGCCTACTTCCGGTAATTGTGGGCGGATTAGCTAATAATTCTGACAACCCCGCTGTATTAGATTCAATTTCAAATGCTCCTTCGAGTGGAATCTTGGGGAATCTTTGGGATAACATTTCAGGTAATTCTTTTATTACCGGCATTTTATCTTCTTTATTTGGAGACAAACTGAGTGGAATTATCAATTCTATTGCTACTTATGCCGGAATCAGCAATAATTCGTCCTCTTCCCTTCTGAATCTTGTAACTGGCGCAACGGTAGGATCTATCGGAAAATATGCTGCCGATAACAACTTAGACAAATCAGGAATTTCATCTTTATTAAATGATCAGAAAGGAATTGTCTCAACCCTTTTACCTGCAGGACTTTCTTTAGCATCTCTGAATGTGGGAGATTGGGCCAAACGATATGAATTTGATAATGATCAGGATGAAATAAAACCTGTTACTCATGAAGAGCCAAAGCCTGAAGTAACAAGAAGTGTTGCTGAAGGCGGAACTTTCCCAGACAGACCAACCTCTTCAGAAGGAGGATCAATCTGGAAATGGCTACTTCCTTTATTATTATTAATTGCAGCAGGATACTTTTTGTGGAAGCAATGTGAGAAAAAAGAAACAACTTCGACTACAACCGTTGCAGGTGATTCATTAAACACAACAAATGATACGTCTTCTGCAATGTCAGATACGGCATCTACTACAATGACCACGAGGGTAGATGAAGATATTGACTTAAATGGAACAGCACTAAAAGGTTACAGAGGAGGAATGGAAGATCAAATGATCACATTCTTAAAAACTGACGGCTATAAAAATGCAGCAAATGATGAAGCTTTAAATAGCAAATGGTACGATTTTGACCACGTTAATTTTAAAATAGGAAGTGCAAATGCTTTAGAAGCAGGCTCTGAAGAACAGCTAAAAAATTTGGTTGCTATTTTGAAAGCATATCCTGATGCAAAAATTAAAATCGGTGGTTATACCGATAAGACCGGAGATGAGGCTAAAAATAAAAAACTTTCTGCAGACCGGGCGAATTTTATTAAAGATTGGTTGTCAAAACAAGGTGTAGGTGCACAAGTTATTGCAGCTGACGGATACGGAAGCGAATTTGCTAAAGTGGATGCTTCTGCTTCAAATGAAGAAAGAGCTATAGACAGGAAAATGTCTGTAAGATTTGCAAAGTAGTCAAATCTTGCTATAAATAATGAAATCCCGGAAAATTTCCGGGATTTTTTGATAAAAACAGACTTCTATTTTGATTTATTTAATTAAATTTGTTAGTCATTTCTAACATTTATGAATTTCAATATAAAAAACGCTTGGCGTAAAGATAAAACTTCACATTCTCTACCGGAAGTATTTTCTTCTATCCCTGTTCCCAAAAAATCTACATTTTGGAGAAAATATCTTGCATTTGCAGGCCCCGGATTAATGGTTGCTGTAGGATATATGGATCCCGGAAACTGGGCAACTGATATTGCCGGAGGAGCACAATTTGGTTATACACTGCTTTCGGTTATTCTTATCTCCAATATTTTCGCTATGATTTTGCAGCATCTTTCTGTAAAATTAGGGGTTGTTGCAGAAAGGGATTTAGCACAGGCCTGTCGTGATCATTTTAAACCTACTACTAATTTTATTCTTTGGCTATTCTGTGAAATTGCCATTGCTGCCTGCGATTTGGCAGAAGTTATCGGTTCTGCCATTGCATTAAATTTACTTTTTGGTATTCCGCTGACTTGGGGAATAGTGATTACAACGATTGATGTTTTAATTATTTTACTGCTTCAGGCAAAAGGTTTCCGATGGATTGAAAGTATTGTTGCCGGATTGATGTTTATTATTTTGGTATGTTTCGGATATGAAGTCATTATTTCAAAACCTGAAATCAATGCCATTTTAGGAGGTTTGTTTCCACAAAAAGAAATTATTACCAATCCTGCCATGCTTTATATCGGAATTGGGATTCTCGGAGCTACTGTAATGCCACATAACCTTTACCTTCACAGCAGCATTGTACAGACCAGAGATTACACACGAGACACCGAAGGTAAAAAAGAGGCGATAAAATATGCCACTTTAGACAGTACTTTTTCATTATTGCTTGCATTTTTCATCAATGCAGCCATTCTGATTTTAGCAGCAGCCACTTTTCACACTACAGGTAATCAGCATATTGCAGACATTCATGATGCTTACAAAATGTTGACCCCTATTTTAGGAGCCTCTATGGCAAGTATCGCTTTCGCTATTGCGCTTTTAGCTTCCGGACAAAACTCAACTCTGACAGGAACGCTTGCCGGTCAAATTGTGATGGAAGGCTTTCTGAATATCCGTTTAAAGCCTTGGCTAAGAAGATTGATTACAAGATTAATCGCCGTCATCCCCGCTTTGATTGTGACGATAATTTATGGTGAAGAAGGGACAACAGAACTTTTAGTTTTAAGTCAGGTTATTCTTTCGATGCAATTGAGCTTTGCAGTTGTTCCTTTGGTGATGTTTACCAATGATAAGGCCAAGATGGGCGAATTTGTAAACAAACCATTTTTGAAAACTTGTGTTTGGATTATTTCAATTATTATTATTGTTCTAAATCTTTATCTTTTGTTTCAGACATTTTTTGGGAAATAATCTTTTAGAAGCTATATGATTACATCGAAAAGCTCATGTTTAATTTTTATTTGAAGCTTTTTCCCGCTTTCCGCACTCGCTATTTATTGATTCAGGCTGCGGCGGCTTCGCCGCCGCAGCCTGAATCAATAAAATGAGCTCAAACAATTGCTGCAATCGGGGCTAAAACTTCTGTCTAAAAGCTCTATCTAAGTCCTTAACGAAAACTTCTTGATACATAAATTCACAATTGACCATTGACAATTAACTTCTACATATTCCTGCCTAAATGTCACTCTTTTTTCTTTGGCAGAATGTTTGTGAAACAACCTTGTAAAAAGTTATTGAAATATGGAAAATCAGGATATCAACGAAGAAAACATCAATAAACAGGAAGAAAACACTACTCAGACTGAAGCAACAGCTCAGGAAAATGTGACAGAAACGCCTACTCCGGAAGAACTTTTGGCAGTAGAAAAAGACCGTTACATCAGACTGTATGCAGAGTTTGAAAACTATAAAAAAAGAACTTCAAAAGAAAAGATGGAATTCTTTCAGTATGCCAATCAGGATATGATGATTTCTATGTTAGGCATTTTGGATGATTTTGAAAGAGCTTTAAAAGAAATCGCTAAAAATGGTAACGAAGCAGACCTTCAGGGCGTTGAATTGATTTACAACAAATTCAAAAACAAACTGACTGAAAAAGGACTAAAAACTATGGAAGTGAAAGCAGGAGACAGCTTTAATGTAGATTTCCATGAGGCAATTACTCAAATTCCTGCTCCTTCAGAAGACTTAAAAGGAAAAATTGTAGATGTTATTGAAACAGGATATACTTTAAATGATAAAGTAATTCGTTTTGCCAAAGTTGTAACCGGAAACTAAAATTCATTAATGATAAATGATGAGTGATTATTGATGACAATTTTCACTTGCGGATTTTGAAATATCAATTATCATTTATCAAACATCAATTATAATATATCATGTCAAAAAGAGATTATTACGAGGTTCTTGAGGTAAGCAAATCTGCAAGTGCCGACGAAATAAAGAAAGCATACCGTAAAATGGCAATTAAATATCACCCTGATAAAAATCCGGGAGATAAGGAAGCCGAAGAGAAATTTAAAGAAGCAGCAGAGGCTTACGAAGTTTTAAGTGACGACAACAAAAAAGCGCGTTACGACCAATTTGGTCATGCAGGAATGGGCGGAGCTGGTGGTTTTGGCGGCGGCGGTTTCGGTGGCGGTATGAACATGGAAGATATTTTCAGCCAGTTTGGAGATATTTTCGGTGGTGGTTTCGGAGGTTTTGGCGGTGGCGGCGGTGGTCGTCAACAGGCTAAAGGATCCAATTTGAGAATCAGAATCAAGCTGAATCTTGAAGAAATGGTGAACGGAACCCAAAAAACTCTTAAAGTAAAAAAAATGAAGATGGCAGAAGGTGCCACTTCAAAAACATGCCCTACATGTAACGGAGCCGGAGTTCAGATGAAGGTGATGAATACAATGTTCGGACAAATGCAGACTCAAACCACGTGTGGAACCTGTCAGGGAATCGGTAAGGTTGCCGACAAAATTCCGGCAGGAGCCAATGCACAGGGTTTAATAAAAGATGAAGAAGAAATTACGATCAATATTCCTGCAGGAGCAAGAGATGGAATTCAGCTTAATGTAAGAGGAAAAGGTAATGATGCTCCGTTTGGTGGCGTTCCAGGAGACCTTTTGGTGATTGTAGAAGAAGAAGTTGATAAAACCATCAAAAGAGAAGGCGACAATCTTCATCAGGAATTGTATATTTCGTTTGCTGAAGCCGCTTTAGGAACAAAAAAAGAAATTCCTACGGTTGGCGGAAAAGTAAAAATTACCGTTGACGCAGGAACACAGTCCGGAAAAATATTAAGACTTGCCGGAAAAGGGTTGCCAAGCATCGACAGCTACGGAAAAGGCGATATGTTTATCCACATTAATGTATGGACACCGCAAAAACTTACCAAAGATCAGAAGGAATTCTTCGAGAAACAAATGAACAGCGGAGAAATGGTTGCAGAGCCCTCCGGTAAAGAAAAAACCTTCTTTGATAAAGTAAAAGATTTATTTAATTAAAAATACTGAAAAAGAGGCTTGTAGAAAGTCTCTTTTATTTTTAAATTTACATCAATTTAAAATTCACATATTCCCACAAAGAATATGGTAATAAATTCCACATGAACTATAAGCTAGAACTACGTACTCCGGACTCTCAACCTAAACTGATATTCCATGCCATCACTTTTGATTCTTTCAAAGTAAATATCGTCGAAAGATATTGTGGTGTGAAACCTTTATTATGCGATGTTCTATTTCGTGTAAGGACTTTGGATGACAAAATCATCAACCGAAAAGACGGGCACGTAAAAATCCGTATTAAGGACGAGGAGCTGGAAACTTATCAAAGATTAATCAAGGTATTTAAATCTTACGATTATAAAAACCGTCTCATCAGCAGAAGAGATGCAGAACAGGACTTTGTACACTTCTTCCTGAGAATGGTGATTATGAATTATGATCTAAACTAAAAATATCGCAGAAGAATTTTCTGCGATATTTTTTCAAAGCAGGTATTTTACTTTTCGATTCACAATTACGAGTATAAAGCTTATGGGAATCAAAATCATTATAAACAACAGTACCTTGTAGTCTGAGGTGATGTTTTTATAAAAATCAGATTTCATAATCAAAGGATGTACCACATAAATTGCTGTAGAAAGACTTGCCAAAATTTTCGACTGTGATTTGATATAAATTTTCTGAGAATATAAAAACAGTATCGGACTTGCAAAAATCAGAGAAAAAAGGACATCTGTACTCTCTGAACTTATCATTTTGTAATTAAAATATGCTTCAGCAACAACCATTACTACAGACAAAACAACAAGAAAATAAGAATATTTATATTTCTCGAAGCTGATTTTCAGCTTATTAATTAAAAAACCAACAGTCAGAAAAGGAAAGCATACAAAAAGAAAATTTCGGTACATCAGATAATCGTTTAATACGGAATCTTCTTCACCTTTGAAATAATGTGTATTTCCCAAAACCTGAACAGCATATCCCACTCCAAATAAAAGGATAGCTAAAGTAAATAGTACAACCGCTTTCTGATTTCTTAAAAGAAATAATATGATTCCGGAGAAAAATGTTCCGATCAGATACCATAAATGATGGTAACCAAAAATTACAGTCAGCCAAATCTCCTTATTGTCTTCCCAATATGAAATAAAAACCAACATCCAGATAGCATATAACAGAAACGTCCTGAACAGCCATTTCTGAAGTTTTTTCGTGGTATCAATATGAAGAAAATAAAACCCAGTTATCACCAAAAAAACTGGAACTGCAATTCTGAAAATTCCGTTTACCAATACAAAACTTAGTAAAGGATGTGTTTCTTTAAGAAAATTCATGTGCAGAAATACGACGAATAATGCCAGTATAATTTTTAGAACATCAATGGTTAAATTTCTACCCATATTTTAGCATTGTGAAATACATTTTTTTTATTGTGCAAAAATAAATAATTCCGACAAAGCTTATGAAATATAATTGACGCATTTAGAATAAAAAGAAATCCTGCTTCAAAAGTTTGAAGCAGGATTTTTTATAAATATCTAACAATTATTTTTTCGTTGCCAAAGCATAGATTTTTTTACCTCCGTTAATTATAAATAAAGCAATTAATCCGCCTAATAAACCAAAGACCACCTGTTTTAAAGTATCATGCCATGTTGGTAAAGCGTGATGAAGCTGATCAATGTTATGATCGAAAATTCCTCCGGCAACTAAGATCAAAGCAATTGTTCCAATTACTCCCAAAGCTTTTATTACAAAAGGAAGCGCTTTAACCAGCAAATGCCCTAATTTCCCGAAAAAACCTTTATCATTACTCTTTTTAATCAATTTAAACCCTGCATCATCCATTCTTACAATTAAAGCTACAATCCCGTAAACTCCCACTGTTGCAATAATCGAAACGACAGAAACGGTAACTACCTCAACAAGAAACGGATCGAACTGTGATTTGAGAACTTCATAGCCATCTTTTGCGGCCGCCAATGCAATGATTACAATTTCAAGAGAGAGAATAAAATCTGTTGTAATAGCGGATTTTACTTTAGCTTTTTCCGCAACTTCACCATCTTCAACAATATCATCAGATTCTTCGATTACTTCATGACCTTTTTTTTCTCTGTGAAATAAAAATTCAACAATTTTTTCGACACCTTCATACGCTAAATAAAAACCTCCGATAATTAAAATAATTTTAATAGCAGGAGAATAGAGCCACTCTAGGAGGAAAACAATAGGAACAATGATCAGTTTATTAATGAAAGAGCCCTTCATAATCTTCATCAGCACAGGAATTTCCCTTGAAGAAAGGAAACCTGTTGCCTTTTCGGCATTTACTGCAAGATCATCGCCCAAAATCCCGGCCGTTTTTTGAGTTGCAATTTTACTCGTTACCGCCACATCATCCATTAAAGCAGCGATGTCATCCAAAATCGCAAAAAAACCAGAAGCCATAGTCTTTTAATATTTTTTTAATAAGTGTTAAGTCTTACAAAAATATAGATTTAATTTGGTTTAAAAGAGTTTTTAAATCTCATTTATTTATTTTTAATTACGTACTAAAAATTAAACAGTCAAAATATTTCCCTGACTCTAAAGCTATTTTTTCCAGCGAGGCTTTTCGTCATCGTTTCGTCATGTCTACGTCTCAATATTCATTTAAATTTAATCTAAAAGAAATTAAACAATATGTAAAAATCACATTTTTAGATGATCATTAAAATCATTTTCTCCTTACCTTTACTGTATGAAAAAGCTGGTTCTCAATTACCATTTTTTTGTTTTGGGCATAATGAGCTGCATTCTGAATTCCTGTAACACCAAATTCAGAGTTTGGGTGGGAAAAGACAGCCAGAAAATCTATAACCTGAAATATGGTGAGCATAAACGACAGAAAATGGATGTTTTCCTTCCTTCAGAATATCCTCAAGATTCTCCCGTAGTTTTGATTATTCATGGCGGAGCATGGAAATATGGCAGAAAAGAGCACATGATACAGATTCAGAAAATGCTTTTTAATCACAATATCCCGAGCATCAATATGAATTACCGTTTGGTGTCTAAACATCTAACTTATAAAGAGCAGCTGGAAGACATCAATTCTGCAATTGAAAAATTTAATTCACTTTCGGAAAAAGCGGAATTGCTTCCCAATAATTATATTTTGCTTGGTGAAAGTGCGGGTGGACATTTAGCATTGCTTTATGGCTATCAAAACCCAGATAAAATAAAAAAAATCATTTCCCTGAGTGGTCCTACAGATTTTTATTCTGAACAATATTTAAATTCATTTTATTCGAAATATACTTATGGAACCATTCAAAAAATGGTTGGAACTCAATTCAGCCGTAAAAATTTATCAGAAGATTTTCAAAAAGCAAGTCCAATTGCGAATGTCACCCATGTTCCGACACTTTTATTTCAGGGAAATCAGGATTTTCTGGTGAATCAGAAACAGGGTTTAGCTTTGGATTCTGTTTTAACCCAAATGAATATTCCTCATAAGTTTGTATTTATGGATAAAACTGGTCACGCACCGAGATTTTTCAACAAGAAAAAAAGAGACAGTATTATTTATCCGAATATTTTGGAATGGATAAGGAATTGATTTGTCTTTTCGTTTGTTTTAAATATCAAGTTTGTTTAAACTAATTTTAAATTTAACCACAAAAGGTACAAAAGATATTCTTCCAGCGATTATTAGATAATAAAAGCTCTCAAAAGGATAAAAATCGAAGATTTTTTAAAACTTATGTGCTCTTTTTGTCAGCTTAATGAACTTTAAATACTTTATCTAAATCTTTTACGACTTTTGTGGTTAAATAAAAGTTTAAACAAATTTATCTTTTAATGATCTTATTATTTTATTGGGTTTCACCCTATTGTTTAGTAAGTCGCCCTTTCAGGGCTCACAAAAAATTCGATAATATTTTTAGCTCCGGTTTTTATATGTTTCTTATTTGAAACTTTGCAAACAACTTTTCTTACCTATAAATCAAAAAAATAACCCGCTCAAAAAGCAGGTTATTCATCTATTTCAAAATTGATTATTTTTCTTTATCAATTAAATCTTCCAAAACTTCGTCTTCCACTTTAGGATTTTCTTTTGGAGCTCCAAAAACGAATTTAAGAATAACAGGAACTGTAGTAATCAAAACAATAACGATAATGATAAACTCTAATTTTTCCTTCAGATTAATTCCGAATTGGTCGAGGAATAATTTATCCAGATAATGTCCTGCAAAAATCAAACTGAAAGACCAAAGAATTCCTCCAATGATATTATCGCGGAAGAATGCTTTTTTATCCATTTTTACAATCCCCGCTACAATTGGCATAAATGTTCTCACCACCGGTAAAAATCTTGCCATAATAATTGCTAATGCTCCATTTTTTTCAAAGAAATCATGCGCCTGATATAAATATTTTTTCTTGAATAAGAAAGTATCTTCTTTTTTGTATAAAGCTGGTCCTGTTTTGCTTCCGAACCAATACCCTACCTGATTACCGACGATTGCAGCAAAAGCAACAGCACTTGCCAGAAGTGTGGTATCAAAAAAATCACTACCCGTAGAACCGAATGTTTTAGAAATAATGTCTACCGCATAAATTCCCGAAACGAAAAGCAGTGAATCTCCGGGAAGGAAAAATCCTACAAACAAACCTGTTTCGGCAAAAATAATGAACAAAATAACCCAAAAACCACCCATATTGATGTAAAATTCCGGGTTTAATAAATCTTTCCAGCTGTTAAACTCTTCCATATATAATGCTATGTCACAAAAATAAGCTTAATCCCCTATACAAGGAAATTTATTAGCATATTTTAACGAAAATTCAAACATGATTTATTATAGGTCTAAATCATCATCAGAGACTGCTGTTCCGTCTGCCATAAGATACGCTTTAAGGAATGGTGTAAGATTTCCGTTCATTACAGAATCCACATCTGAAGTTTCGTAAGCCGAACGTACATCTTTCACCAGTTTGTACGGATGCATTACATAGTTACGGATCTGGCTTCCCCACTCGATTTTCATTTTTCCGGCTTCAATCTCATTTCTTGCTTTCATACGTTCCTCCAATTCAATTTCATATAGTCTTGAACGTAGCAATTGCATTGCTTTTTCTTTATTCTGAAGCTGAGAACGCGATTCTGAATTTTCGATGATAATTCCTGTCGGAGCGTGGCGAAGACGAACCGCTGTTTCAACCTTGTTTACGTTTTGTCCACCCGCTCCTGAGCTTCGCATTGTTTCAAATGAAATATCCGCAGGATTGATGTTAATTTCAATCGTATCATCAACCAAAGGGTAAACATATACCGACACAAAACTTGTATGACGTTTTGCATTAGAGTCAAAAGGAGAAATTCTTACCAGCCTGTGAACTCCGTTTTCGCCTTTGAGATAACCAAAAGCATACTCTCCGTCTATTTCTAAAGTCACTGTTTTTACACCGGCAACATCACCTTCCTGATAATTCAGTTCTCTGATTTTATATCCTTGTTTTTCTGCCCACATCGTATACATTCTCATCAGCATCGATGCCCAATCGCAACTCTCTGTTCCGCCGGCTCCGGCTGTAATTTGTAAAACAGCAGAAAGCTCATCGCCTTCATTAGAAAGCATGTTTTTAAACTCGAGATCTTCGATTTTCTCTAAAAGCTGAGGAAAGGCTTCGTCCAGTTCTTTTTCGGAATCAGGATCTTCTTTGGCAAACTCCATTAAAACCTGTAAATCTTCAAACTGAGTATTGATTTCCTCATAATCTTCTACCCATTTTTTCTTGGAGCGAAGTTGTTTCAGAAAAACTTCTGCGGTTTTAGGATTATCCCAAAACTCAGGAGCAGCCGTTTTTTCATCATCATTTGAGATTTCTATCTTTTTTTTGTCAATCTGAAGATATTTGTGTAAATCTTCAATTCTCGATTGAACTTCTTTTATCTGGTCGTTGTTAATCAAAGCTAAAAAATTTGAAAAGCAAATTTACGGATAAATCATGAGTAATTCGCAGTATGTAATAACTAATGGAAACTGTTAAAAATAAAACAAGCCGATTAATTAAAACCGGCTTATTGCACAATGATTGCTTTTCTGTAAATTATTTAATAATCAAAGTGAAAAAAACTCTATCTTATTTTTTAACTACTTTTTGAGAAGTTAAAGTTCCATTTTTGTTTTTTAGAACAAGAATGTAATTTCCTTTATTTAAGAATGAAAGATTCAGTTTTGATTCTGGTTGGATATTAGCTTTAACAGTTTTTCCCGCAAAATCTAAAACGTCAATTGAAACAATTTCTGCAAAGTTTGTTACATTCAGCTCACTTGAAAACGGATTAGGATAAACCAAGCTTTCTGCTACTTTTTTCAAATCAGAAACAGACAGATTAGTAACCTGAGCCGACACAGCAAATACGTTAATTACTGTTGTTGCTGTGGAAGTTTTTTTAACTGTCAAAGAAATTACCGATTTAGATTGGTTGGCTGCATTTATTGCTAACGGAATCTGGTAAATTCTGGGATTTGTTCCTCCTGCCGCATCCAGAGTATTAGTTGCCCTGTTAATTCTCCCGATTCCCTGAATGGCAGCACTGTTTCCACCGTACCAATCCTGAAAATTGATGTTTGTAAAAGCCTGAGTTGTTCCGTCTGAGAAATTGACTGTAATATCTCCTGTCGACGGCCCGCTTCCGCTTACGGCAAGTACATACAAATTGCTTGCTGAAACCGGTGCTGCCAAAGTAAGTGTTCCTGTGTCGTTTGCATTAGGAAGTCTTAAAGAATTATTTCCGGAGTAAGAAGCCAATTGATAAGTTAATCCGCTTGTTGTAGTAACAGCAGAATTTATCAGTCCATTTTCAGGTAACCCATACGTTAAAGCTGTTGCCGAGGAATTCACTTTAAAGTCTTTAGACATGTACGCAAAATTGTCGGTATCTTTATCTAAACTCATGGTTGTAGAATTCATGGAGGGGCCGACTCCGTTTGCAATAACATCCGCGTTGAATCCTGTTACGGTTAATGATTGATAAGTCTGTGCGTCTAGCTGTGCTAAAGCCAAAACAGCAGCAAGAGAAAGGAGTTTTCTTTTCATAAATTTTATATTAATGTTGATTAGTTTTTAGAGAAAGTTTAAGTTTCCTGAGAATCAAAAACATCAGCAAATATAAAAGGGGAATCATGAAAAGCCTTACTCTATGCTTCAAAATACATACTCAACAGATACTCACTCGCATACAAATTGCCATAAAATTAACATTTAGAGACAATTCCAATAAATTCAATATAAAAAAACACTTTAAAAATATAAAACTTTAATCATTAACTGAATATCATAAAAAATCACAAAATTTTAAAAACAGGTATAATAAAAAAATCCACCACTGTTTAAAAGTGATGGAGGATAATTTATTTAAATAACATCTACTGATCTTTGCTTTCAATATCATTGTGCTGAAAACCAATTTCTCTTCTCGGTGTTTCAACAGCCTGATAAGTTTCCAATTCAGATTTCAGAGCATGAATTCTCATCTGGAAATCATCAAGATTATTGATAATGACATCGTTTAGAAACTGAGCAATCTGAGTAAGATATTCTTCTGTTAATTTTGCTGCCGCATCACGTAAAGCGCCATTCAGAAGAACCTCATCAATAACCATTTTTTCATTTTTAACTCTCTGGTAACGGTTTTTTATCCGCTTTTTCAGGCTTTGGGTAAAATCAATCAGCATTGTATTACTAAAAACCTTCATTTTTGAAGCAATATTATTCCAGAAAGGAATTTTGTCAGCTTTATTGTTTTTAAGAATTTTAAAAAGAAGAGAATCTTTATCGAGATTCTTAGTCATTGAGTATAGAATAATTTCTGATCTTTCTGCAGCATTCGGCGGAAAAACTGGAACTAGAACATCAAACCTTCCTGGAGCAAGAATTTCCTCATCGATCTCTGAAACAGAGTTTGCCGAACCCACCATCAGTAATTCTTCACTTTCAAACTTGCTGATGTAATGAAGAATAATTTCCTGGGTTTCAAGGTTGCAAGATGCGATGTTGTTTTCAGCTCTTCTTTCCATCATAATTTCATCAAAATCATCCAAAAAAAGCAAAACTTTATCTTCTTTCATCATGGTTACCAGAAAATCGTTGAAATTGGTCTGGTTCCCGTCTACAAAAGAAGTTCCAAGATAATGTTTTTTGACTTCTTTGAATTGATAGCTGATGATTTCTGCAATTTTATTTGCCCAGAAAATTTTTCCGCTTCCCGGAGGTCCGTACAAGACAATTCCCGCTGGTTTATTGATTCCCCAGTCTTTAATTTGCTGCGGATTTAGAAATGGCTCTAAAATCCCCGAAATATAAAAGAAAAGATCTCTGTAGCCGATGAAATCCCGCTGTTGAAGACTCGTTTTAGTCCCGAAATAATTGTAAACGAATTTGTAATTTCCACCTAATTTCTGGTCGATTCCATAGCTTGAAATAGACGAACGGAATAATCCGTTATCGAAAATATTTGCATCCGTTTCCTTAATTGCTTTTTCAACCTTTTCTTTAGGCTGATTAATGGTTTCTGCAATCTGTTCAACGGTTTTATTTTCGTCTAAATCTTTTTCATATAACTTTAAAAAATCTACATTTTCACGGGCGAATTTTTCAAAATCTTCTTTTACTTCAAAATTGGTGGTGATACAGTCGATCAAATCAAGATCAAAATCCTGAATAAACTGTTTAATGGCTTCAGCAGAAAAATTCAGTTCTTTAGCCAGTTGGATTAACTTCATACAAACATCTTTATCTCAAATATAATGAAAAATGTTGGATGTTCGGAATTCCGGCTTCGAGATCCGAGAACCGAGATTCGGGATTCGGGATATAGATATTTAACAAAATACTTTTTACTTGATTCTTTTTACTTGGTTCTTTTTACTTGGCTCTTTCTACTTTTTTCTTACCCACCTGTAACATTTCACAAAAAAGAGAAACCTATATCATATATAACTAAACTTCATGGAAAAAATTTTATCAGTAAAGAATCTGACGAAAAAATTCAAGAGAGTGGTCGTTAACAATATTTCTTTCGATGTGGAAAGAGGTAATGTTTACGGGCTTCTCGGTCCTAACGGAAGCGGAAAATCTACGACTTTCGGGATGCTTCTGTCAACCATAAATCCTACAAGCGGCGACTGGTTTTGGTTTGGTAAAAAAGGAACTGATCCTGAAACGCTGAAAAAAATCGGAGCGATTATCGAGCAGCCCAATTTCTACCCTTATCTAAGTGCCGAAACGAACTTAAAAATTGTTGCCGAGATTAAAGGAACTCCTTTTTCAAGAATCGATGAAGTTCTGGCAGTCGTTAAACTTTTAGAAAGAAAAAAAGACAAGTTTAAAACCTATTCTTTGGGAATGAAACAACGCCTGGCAATTGCTTCTGCTTTGCTTAATAACCCGGAAGTTTTGATTTTGGATGAGCCTACAAATGGTTTAGATCCGGAAGGAATCATCCAGATCAGAGAAATTATCGGTACGATTGCAAAACAGGGAATTACAATCATCATTGCAAGTCACCTTTTGGATGAGATTGAAAAAATCTGCAGTCATGTGATTGTCTTAAAAGAAGGAAACGCAATTTATTCGGGAAGAGTGGATGAAATGACCAGCAATCAAGGCTTTTTTGAATTAAAGGCGGATAATAATTCTGCGCTTTTGAGTATTTTGGAAGAATTGCAGTGGTTTAGTTCGGTTTCTACTGAAGGTGATTTAATTAAAGCTCAAATCCGTGATGACGCCTCAATTTCTGCATCAGCTTTAAACCAGAAACTTGCTGAAAAAGGTATTTTCTTATCGCATTTGGCTAAGAAAAAGAAATCTCTTGAAAATCAATTCCTTGAACTTGTAAAAAACACTAATTAATCATGGTGAAGTTATTAAAATTAGAATATCATAAAAACCTGAATTACACGCCGTTTAAGGTTTTCACGATCATGTATTTTGCGATTTTGGTTATTTTCCTTTGTATCGGTTTGATTGATATGAAGCTCTTCGGAAGTACCATTAATCTGAAAGAACAGGGAATGTACAATTTCCCCGGAGTTTGGAATTTCACAACATGGACGGTCGCCTTGCTGAAAATATTTTTAGGATTGATTATTGTTTTTTCAATTTGTCAGGAATTTAGCAACAGAATGTTTAAGCAGAATACCATAGATGGTCTGAATAGAGAAGAATTTATCGGTTCAAAACTTTTAACGATTATTATTTTCACCTTTATTTCAACAGTTCTCGTATTTGGAATTACAATGTTTCTTGGATATCAATACTCCACAACAACTGAATCATCACAAGTGTATAAAGAAGTATTTTTTATTGGAAATTATTTCCTGAAGCTTTTTGCATTTTTCTGTTTTCTGATGTTTTTATCAATTTTGCTTAGAAAATCAGTTTTCGTTTTTCTTGCATTCTTTGCGATCTGGGTTGGAGAAGCTATTCTTGGAGGAATTGAAACGTATACCAAAGTTGCGGGAACACAGGCTGCGGAGAGAAACCAGATTTTACAAAACGATTTCTTCTTCAGTAAACTTTTCCCTCTGGAAAGTATGTCGAATTTGATTCCCAATCCTATGCTCCGTTTAAATATGGCTAAAGCAATGGGGCTAAAATATGAATTTACCTATCCAACCGAAAGCTTAATTGCCTGTCTGGTGTGGTGTGCTATATTTATTTTCGGATCTTATTTAATTTTAAAAAAGAGAGACTGGTAAATTCTATTTGCATATTATTCAAATTAAGAGTGACTCGTATTTTGAGTCACTTTTTTGTTTTTATCTCACTCTTTCAGAACTCATGTTTCAATTATATTTTTCATCGGGCTTTACCCGATGCTTTAGTAGATCGCCCTTTCAGGGCTCTCAAATAATAAAAATGTCTTAACTTAAATATAAAAATAAAAACCCCGAAATTAAAATTTCGAGGCTAAATTTATAGAAAGGCAACAATTACTCATCACCTAGTATGTATTACTAATATTTATCCTAAATACGGATATTTGTAGTCTTTAGGAGAAACAAAAGTTTCTTTAATAGATCTTACAGAAGTCCATCTTAGTAAGTTCATTTTAGAACCTGCTTTATCATTAGTTCCTGAAGCTCTGCCTCCCCCAAAAGGTTGCTGACCAACAACCGCACCGGTTGGTTTGTCGTTGATGTAGAAGTTTCCGGATGCATTTTCCAACGCTTTGAATGCTTCATTGATTGCGTATCTGTCCTGTGCAAAAACAGACCCTGTTAATGAATACGGAGAAGACGAATCTACCAATTGTAAAGTTTCAGCCCATTTTGCATCTTCATAAACGTAGATTGATAAGATTGGACCGAAGATTTCTTCAACCATACTTTCGTATTGAGGATTTGTAGTTTCAATCACCGTTGGATGTACAAACCATCCTTTAGAATCATCTACGTTTCCACCGATTACGACGTTTGCTTCGCTTGAAGCATTTGCTCTGTCGATGTATCCTTTGCATTTTTCGAAAGAGTTTTTGTCGATTACCGCATTGACGAAATTTGAAGGATCTTCAGGAGAACCCACTTTGATTGAAGCGATCTGAGTTTCCATTACTTTTTTCACATCAGCCCAAAGAGACTGAGGAATATAAGCTCTTGAAGCCGCAGAACATTTTTGTCCCTGATATTCGAAAGCACCTCTCACCAAAGCCGTTGCCACAGCTTCTACGTTTGCTGAAGGGTGAGCAATTACGAAATCTTTCCCACCAGTTTCTCCAACGATTCTTGGGTACGTTCTGTAATTGTGAATATTATCGCCAATCATTTTCCACATTCCCTGGAAAACTTTTGTAGAACCTGTAAAGTGAAGTCCGGCAAAATCTCTGTGTGCCATTACCTTTTCGGCAGTTTCTTTTCCGTCAGTGAAAATCATGTTAATAACTCCTGCCGGAAGACCAGCTTCGATTAGAACATCCATGATTACTTTTGCAGAATAGATTTGTTTGTCTGATGGTTTCCAAACCACTACGTTTCCAAGCATTGCCATACAAGTCGGCAAGTTTCCTGAAATTGCTGTAAAGTTGAATGGAGTTACGGCAAAACAAAATCCTTCTAATGGTCTGTACTCTACTCTGTTCCAGATTCCTGCATCAGAAACCGGTTGTTCAGAGTACATTTCCGTCATAAATTCTACGTTGAATCTTAGGAAATCGATGAATTCACAAGCCGCATCAATTTCAGTCTGATGAACATTTTTAGACTGTCCGATCATGGTTGCTGCATTGATTACATCTCTGTATGGTCCAGCCAAAAGATCAGCAGCTTTTAAGAAAATCGCTGCACGGTGTTCCCATCCAAGCTCATTCCACTGTTTTTTTGCTGCTAAAGCCGCATTGATTGCATCATCTACATGCTGCATTGTTCCTTTATGATAAAAACCGAAATCATGAGCATGATCCTGTGGAGACTGAAGCTGAACCCTATCTCCTGTTTTCACTTCTTTTCCGTTGATTACCATTGGGATTTCTGTCTTTTCTGCCCACATTTTTTTGTACGTTGCAAGAAGAGATTTTACTTCTGCTGATCCCGGTTCGTAAGAAGTTACCGGCTCATTTACTGCAAATGGTACTTGCGAAATTGCTTTTGACATATAGTTGTAATTGTTTGTTTTTGCTTTTTTACAAATTTACAAAATTTATGATGAAAAAATGTCAATAGTGAATTTTGCTTCGCAAGTGAACTGTGAATTTTAAACAATTAAAAATTTAAAACCATTTAAGACTCTTAAGCGTTGAAGTTCTTTTAAGGAAATACCTGAAGATATTATTAAGCAGAACACTTAATTAACGTGAGTTCGATTTAAGCAGCGATTAATCTATCTTTGTCAATAATGTCTTCATTGGTGTTTATTGATGGTTTTTTATCAAAGAATGAATAAGCAGCTAAAGCCGATAAAATATTCAGAA
>NZ_JBPCHW010000027.1:0-32270 GCF_051011795.1 Chryseobacterium sp. RLHN22 | reverse complement strand
GAGAGTTTTTGGTCCCCTCCCCCCCCCCCCCCGAAACTGTTTACAGATGATTCTAAAGAATTACTTTTTAATGATCTTATGTTGTGTCACAGATTTGTCAGTTTTAATTTCAACCAAGTAAACTCCTTGCTGTAAGCTCTGAATATTAACTTTTTTGCTCTGAGTATTCATTACTTTTTGCCCAGAAATAGAGTAGATGTTGATGTCTTTAATGCTGTCTTTTGTTTCAATAACAATAAAATCACTTGCAGGATTCGGATAAATTTTAAAATTCTCCTTCACATTCTCCGAAACATTTAGCGTAACGTTTGCTTCTGTTGGTGTGAAAGGTCTTCTTGTACCGAAACTTAACCCTAACCAATCATTATTGTTTAAATTAATTGAAGAAAGATTGGCGTTGGTTTTCCAGTTGGATAAATTGGTTCCTTTATACAATTTCCAGGAATTCGTCCCACTTGCAGTTCCCGAAAAAGAATTTAATGATAGTGATGAAACTTGATTCGAAGATGAAGCATAATTAAATGAACTGACTTGAGCATTAATTAACTGTAAAGCCTGTTCTGCTGTGATTGTTCCGTTATATTGAATTCCAAAGACAAAAGAATTGGCATTACCATTAGAATTATCAGTTCCAAAATCTACTACAACTAAGCTTTTATTAGAACCTGTTCCAATCCAGTTGGTAATTTGAGATGCATTATACCAAAGTGAACTATATGCAGGAATCGGCGTTACAGGAGCTTCTGCGGTTGGATTGCTAAAACCATAACTTGCTCCATACCATTCTCCGTCTGAAATCGTTCCGCTGTTCATCCAGCCTCCCATTGACCAGTTGTTGGTACCACTTTTCACCCATAAGCTCCAGTAATCAGGAACAGATTGTGCAAGATGATTGTTAAAAGAAACTTTATCAAGAAAACCATTGTTGAAGGTTAAATTGTAATCAAATGCAGGTTCTGCGCTTTTGATCATCTGCATCATTTGAGGACCGGTTAAATTTTGTCCTGAATTAAATCTTACTCCCCAAATATACGATCTGTCATCGGTTCCATCTTTGAAATCTGCTACAAAATAAGCAGTCTGAGAACCTGTTCCTACAAAAAACTTCACATCATTTGCCGTAAACTGTGCAAAGCATAGTGCAACGATAAAAGAGAATATAAAACTTAATGTTTTTTGCATTTTAATCTTATTTAATGATTAATTTTTCGCTGAAACTGTTATTGTTATCGGTTATTTTTACAATATAAACTCCTTTTGAAAGAGTAGTCACATCAATTCCGTTCTGAGTGTATTGGGTATTGATAATCATTCTTCCGTTAACATCATAAATTTGTACGCTTCCTGAATTTAAGCCTTTCACAAAGAACTTATTGCTTGTTGGATTTGGATACAATGATAATTTTGAAGCTTTTGAATTTTCAATCGTTGAAAGAGATGCACTGTTGTAAGCAATAATTTGGTTAGGTAAAGAAGTCACGGTAAAAGTATTCTGTAAAATACCCTGCAAGTTGTAAGCATAAATTTTTCCGGGAGCAATATAACCAGAAGGATCTGCAGCATAAATGGTATTATTCACAACATTAAATCCGTATGCAGTTCCATAACTGTTCACGGTAATCGGCGTAACGGCTATTGGTTGAGTATTAATTGATGGTGAAGCAATCGGTGTTTTGTAGATAGAAGCTTCATTCATATAGTAAATATTTGTTCCGTCGGTGTCCATATAAGATGGTTTTACCCCTACAGGAAATGTTGTGCTCGAAGCTACGCTTTGTGTGGTTGTATTATAAACGGTAAGTGTTCCAAAAGATGTTGCTGCATAAGGATCTCCCGAACTCATAATGTACAGAAAATTATCTTTCTCAAAAATACTGTTTGGTGAGTTTCCAACATTTACCTGAGATTCAACGGTGTTGGTTGTAGTATTAATAATATCCATAAACTGATTCAGTCCGTAACCTCCTTTTAATAGAACATACAATTTGTTGTTTTTGCTGAAGATTTTTTCAGGACCGTTTCCTACAGGTATATTGGCTTCGTGAGCATAAGTAGCCAGATTGTAAACTGAAACATAGTTTGTTGACGGTCCATTAGAACCCCAGTTGGTTACATAAAATTTATTTCCGCTAAAAGCGATGTATCTTGGATTGTCAAGATTTGTGGAAATCGTAGTAATTAAAGTAAAATCAGATTTATTAATCACCTTGATTTGGTTAGAAATGTTTAAAACAACAAAAATCTTATCTCCAAAAATTTTAATGTCTTGTGCAGTATCACCTAAAATAGCATTGTTGTTTTTGCTTTTAAAATAATTGTTGGTTACAACCGATTGATTTGAAATGAAAGAAATTTCGGCATTATTGCTTCCCGCTCCGCCCTCATTAAGAACCAGAATTCCTTCTGTTTGTGCACTTGCAAAAAAAGCTACAAATGCAAGAATAAGAAAATAGATTTTCTTCATGATATAATTTAAATTAAAGTTTTATTCCCGAAACTTCACTGCAGGATAAAACATTCATGAAAAAATATCCGAAGATTTGATCTCATAAACTTTTATTCCCGAAAGTTGAAATTTGTCTAAGGCAGGTCTCCTGGCTTGCATCTTATGATAACCTTCCCAAACGTGAGTTCAGTGGCGTCTTTATAATAAGTTGAATAGCTTACAGTTGCGGGTACAGCTCAAGAATTATATTACTTCACTTGATTCCCTATTAATGAACGCTGAGGTTCAACCTTAAACTTTTGCAAAGGTATTATTTAAATTTTGATTGTTGTTTTGCCAATAATTTAATTGTTTTTAAATTATGTTAAATAATAATTATTTATTGAATCATTATTTGTTTATTTAACTAAAAAAGACATATCAAACGATATGTCTTTACTATTTTAATATGAATTATTTCTTAATTAAAACCTTCAATGATTTTTGAGAAATCTTCCAGTTTCAAAGCAGCTCCACCGATAAGACCACCGTCGATATCCGGTTGAGAGAAAATTTCTTTTGCATTGTCTGGTTTTACAGAACCACCGTAAAGAATAGAAATTTCGTCAGCAACTTCCTGTCCGTATTTTTCAGCAATAATTCCTCTGATGTGAGCATGGATTTCCTGCGCCTGTTCCGGAGTTGCAGTTTCTCCTGTTCCAATTGCCCAAACCGGTTCGTAAGCGATAACCACTTTTTTAATTTCTTCTGCAGAAAGTGTGAAAAGAGCTTTTTCAGTCTGAGTTTTTACTACATCGAAATGTTGCCCTGCTTTTCTTTGTTCTAAAGTTTCGCCGTTACAGTAAACAGGAATTAAACCTTTATCCAAAGCCAATTTTACTTTTTTGTTGCAGCTTTCGTCAGTTTCTCCGTGATATTGTCTTCTTTCAGAGTGACCGATTAAAGAACCTGTTGCATCAATTGATTCCAGCATATCTGCAGAAAGTTCGCCCGTGTAAGCTCCGCTTTCGTATTCGCTCATATCCTGAGAAAAAACTCCGATTTCGTCTTTTTCGAAGATGTCTTTTGCCATCATTAAATACAAAGAAGGCGGTGCAATCCAAACTTCGCAATTGGTAGCATTGCTGTTTTTATAACTTAGTAATTGAATCATCAATTGTTGGGCATCAATGACGTTTTTGTTCATTTTCCAGTTTCCTGCAACTATTTTTCTCCTCATAGTTCTATATTATTTTTTTGTTTCTTTTGTTTTTATTATATATAAATTTTAATCTGCGAAATTTGATAAATTTTCGTGAGCTTTTATTTTTTCTCGCAGATTATTTTGATTTAGCAGATTTAAAGATTGTTAACAACTCTTTTTATGCTGTCCATGATATTTGTTGTATTGAAATTGATTAGCAAACCTAATTTCTTGTCTGATAATTTTAGGTAGGAATAGAGTTGCTTATAATGTATTGCTTCCAATTCTTTGATATATTTTAATTCTAAAACTACCTTATCTTCTACTAAAATATCAATTTTAAAGTTTAAATCAAACCTCTTATTATTATAATAAACTGGAAGTAAAACTTCTGATTTCACATCTAAACCATTTTCTTCAAGTTCGTAAATTAAGATTCTTTGATATATTGATTCCAATAAACCAGGTCCTAATTGATTGTAAACGTTAAAAATACATTTACGAACTATATATGAAATTTCATTTTCAGTCATTTAATAATCTGCGAAATTTGCTAAATCTGCGTGAGCTAAATTATTTATTAATTCCCTCCAATTTAAACATGAAAGCATATTCAAGCGCAATATCCTTCAGATAATCAAATCTACCCGAAGCGCCACCATGACCGTAATCCATATCTGTTTTTAAGAATAAAACATTTTTATCGGTTTTCAAATCTCTTAATTTCGCTACCCATTTTGCAGGTTCGAAATATTGTACCTGAGAATCATGTAGACCTGTTGTAACCAATAAATTCGGATAGTTTTTTCTCTCAATATTTTCATATGGAGAATAAGACTTCATATAATCATATGCTTCTTTACTATTAGGATTTCCCCATTCATCATATTCATTAGTTGTCAAAGGAATACTTTCATCCAACATGGTGTTAATAACATCCACAAACGGCACCTGTGCAATCGCTCCGTTCCAGAGTTCAGGCTTCATATTAACAACTGCACCCATCAAAAGTCCACCTGCACTTCCTCCCTGAGCGTATAAATGTTTTGGCGAAGTATATTTTTCTTTCACCAAATATTCTCCGGCGTCGATGAAATCGGTAAATGTATTTTTCTTTTTCATCATTTTTCCGTCTTCATACCACTGTCTTCCCATTTCCTGACCGCCACGAATATGTGCAATTGCAAAAGCAAAGCCCCGGTTTAAAAGACTCAGTCTTGTACTGCTGAAAGTCGCATCCATAGAACTTCCGTAGGAACCATAAGCATACAGTAGAAGCGGACTGTTACCGTCTTTTTTATATCCTTTTTTGTAAACGATTGAAATCGGGATTTTTGTGCCGTCTTTTGCTGTTGCAAAAAGTCTTTCAGTTACATAATCGGCTTTATTGTAGCCGCCTAAAATCTCCTGTTGCTTTAGTAAAGTTCTTTTTCCAGTTTTTAAATCCTGCTCATATTGTGAACTTGGAGTAATCATCGAAGTATACCCAAATCTGAAATTATCGGTATTGTACTCCGGATTTCCCGATGGATAAACAGTGTATGTTGGTTCGTCGAATTTTAAAAATTCTTTTTTATTTGTTTTCCTGTCAAGAATTACGAGTTGTGAAAGCCCGTTTTGTCTTTCGCTGAAGACCAGATAATTTTTAAACTCACTGATTCCTTCCATCAGAACATCTTTTCTGTGCGGAATGAAATCTTTCCAGTTTTCAACGCCTGTTTTATTCAGAGGAGTTTCCATCACTTTGAAATTCAGGGCGTCTTTGTTGGTTGTGATCAAAAATTTGTCTTCCAAAGGAGTTACATCATATAGAACGTCTTTTATTCTGGGTTGGAAAACTTTAAAAACTCCTTTAGGCTCATCTGCACTTAATAATAATGTTTCAGAAGAGGTAGTTGCCCCGGAATAAATCATGATGAATTTTTCATTCTTAGATTTTCCGACACCGATGTAATTGCTCTTGTCTTTTTCTTCGTACACCAAAGCATCTTGCGAAGGATCAGTTCCCAAAGAATGCCTGTAAATTTTTTCCGTTAAAAGCGTTTCGGGATTTTTTCCGGTGTAGAAAATAGTTTTATTGTCATTTGCCCAGGTTGCAGAACCTGTTGTATTTTTAATTCCTAAATCGGTCGTTTTTCCCGTGGTAAGATCTTTTAAAAATAATTTGTACTGTCTTCTGGAAACATCATCAACGCCGTAAATCATTTTAGAATTATCCGGACTTATGCTGAAACCTGCTGCAGAATAATAAGCATGGCCTTCTGCAAGTTGATCAACATCGAGAAGAATTTCTTCCGAAGCATTGAGGTTTCCCTTTTTTCTGCAGTATTTAAAATATTGTTTTCCAGTTTCTGTTCGGGTATAGTAATAGTAACCTTTTCTGAAAACGGGTACAGATTCATCTTTTTCCTTGATTCTTGCCTTCATTTCCTTAAAAAGACTCTCTCTGAAAGGTTCTGTATCTTTCATCATCCCTTCCCAGTAAGAATTTTCAGATTTAAGATAGTCTACAACCTGCGTAGAATCTTTACCTTTTTTGAAATAGTCAATCATCCAGTAATAAGGATCGTTCACCTTATCACCATGAATTTCACGAAGATGCTGTTTTTTTTCGGCAACCGGAGCTTTAAGATCCGGAAATATCTGAGACTGAAACATAGTGGTACTCATTACTAATAAAGACAAACAAATTTTCTTCATTTTATATTTGGTTTTGATTTTTAGTTTACATTCCAAAGATTCTTCAGAAGCTTGTAGAATGTATGCTCTTCATCAGTCACTTTGTCATCAGCTTTAATCAGTGTTTTTGCAAACTGAATGAAGTTTAAACGTTCCTCTTCAGTAGAATCTTCCAGAAAGCAACGCCCGTGAAATTCAAAATGATCTTTCCATTCTTCAGGTTGAAGTAATGCAATGGTTTCCAATTCATTATCTAAATTCATTTTAAAAGGAAATTCGTCAGCAAGATATTGTTGTACCAACATTCCTTCTTCAGGTGCGAATTCTCCGTCAACTGACGAAAGAATCATTAATAAGTGATAACCGGCGATAGATTTATTTGATTTTTGCATTCTTTTAGATTTAATATTTAAGATTTAATATATAAAATTGACAATTCACCATTCACATTGGACTGTTTTAGTCAACGTAGTTTTTTGCAGGTTGTTTGTCTGCAATTTTTCCTTTTTCTAATATTAAAACGAACGGGTTGCTTCTTGCAATGGTTTTTATTGCAGTTCCGTCCATCATTGCGTTTTTGATAGTTTTAAAAGTATTTTGTTCGGTAGAAACTCCATAAATCACAGCTCCTTTCTGAGAGTTTACTTTAGCTTCCACTTTTTTTAGTAACTCAGGTGAAACGTCTTTAGGGTGATACGAAAAAACGATAATTGCTTTTGGAGCATTAATGATTTCATTAGTTAAATCATTTCCGGTCGGGTCTTCGATCTTAAATTTTACGATTTCAGATTTATAGCCTTCTTTGATGAGTTTCGATTCGTTTTTACCTTCTTCAATTGTCCAGGGAGAGCCTTCTTCCCAATATTTTGTCTGGTTTACATAATCGTCCTGATTTACTTTTAAAACTTCACCTGTTTTAGAATTTTTCAGCGAATAAAAAGTTTTATATTCAGAAGGGTTTTTATTGATTTTATCTTTCTCCGCTTTCAAATCGGTTCCGATTTTATAATCACGGAAATCGATAATCGGTTCGTTGATGATTCCTACAGACATTATCACAATCATAATTGCGCAAAAAATACCTAAAGCAGCTAATTTAAATTTATTGTTTTCAGTTTTATTAGTTTCTCCATAAACATCTTTTTTGCTGAATTCTTTTCTGTATAAAATGAATAGAATAATTAAACCAACCAAAAGAACAACATCTTTCAAAAAGCTTTCCCAGGGTGTAAATTTAATGGCATCACCAAAGCATCCGCAATCTGTAACGACATTAAAATAAGCCGAATAGAAGGTTAAAAATCCGAAGAAAACACAAAGTGCAATTAAAGCGGAAAGGGTGAATTTCAGTTTGAGTTTCAGTAAAAGTAGGAAGCCAAGAAATAATTCAAGAACCACTACAATAATTGAAAAAAGCAGAGCAAATTTCTCCAAAAAAGGCATGTTGAAAACCGGAGGCGAAAAATATTCTTCCATTTTAAAAGAAAAGCCTACCAAATCTACCGCTTTTACAAAACCTGATGCGATGAAAATAACAGCAATAATGAAACGTAATAAACCTTTGATCATATTAATTGTTTTTTATTTCGGTTGAAATGTTTTGTTCAGAAAATTTAATCAGACAGAAAACGGCATAATTCAGCATATCAAAATAATTGGCATCCAAACCTTCGGAAACCAATGTTTTTCCCTGATTGTCTTCAATCTGTTTGGTTCTCAGTACTTTTTGGTAAATCAAATCGGTGATGGAAGAAATTCTCATGTCTCTCCATGCTTCACCGTAATCATGATTTTTCTTTTCCATTAAAGCTTGAGCTTCAGCAGCATATTTATCATATAGATGAAGAATTTCTTCAGGGTTTTCATTGAAATCATTCGAAAGCCCTTTTTCCAATTGAATCAATCCAATAATGGAGTAATTAACGATGGCAATAAATTCCCCTTCCTCGCTCTCATCGATCATTTTCACATCAGTCATCTGTAATGTGCGGATTCTGTTGACTTTAATGTAAATCTGATCCGTAATTGAGCTTGGGCGTAAAACTCTCCATGCTGCACCGTAATCGTGCATTTTTTTACTGAAAAGATCACGACATTCACTAATGATTTTACCGAACTGTTCTGAAGTTTTTGACATAAATTTGCTTAATCTTTCAAAGATACAAATTAGGTTTTAGGTAAAAGGAATCAGATAATAGTTTTTTACCTTGAAATTGTAGCTTTGATGCAATAAGTAAGTATTTTTGCACCATGGAAAATCATTCATCGCTCATCAATAATTATTCATTAAACTGCAACGGGAAATTGGTCGATTTAAGCTCTCCAAAAATCATGGGAATTTTAAATCTCACACCAGATTCTTTTTCCGATGGTGGACAATTTAATAATGAAAAATCTGCGTTACAACATGCAGAGAAATTATTGAATGATGGAGCAGAAATCATCGACATCGGTCCACAATCGACAAGACCCAATGCTGAATTTCTGAGTAGTGAAGAAGAAATCAGAAGAATTGGAAACATAATTTCGAATATCAAAAAAGAGTTTCCCCAAGCTTTAATTTCTTTGGATACTTTTTATGCGGAAACTGTAAAATTTGGCTTCAATGAAGGAGTAGATATTGTCAACGATATTTCGGGCGGACAATTTGATAAAAAAATGTTTGATACAGTTGCCGAAACAAAACTTCCATACATTTTAATGCATGTTAATCCTTCTTATGAGACGATGCATGATAAAATTAAATTTGATGATATTACCTTGAATGTCAATCAATATTTTAGTCAAAAAACAAACGAACTCTTACAAAAAGGAATTAAAGATATTATTCTTGATCCAGGTTTTGGATTCGGGAAAACAGTAGAAGATCAGATGAGAATGATTAACGAAACCCAATTTCTGGGATTTGGAAAATTTCCTTTGCTGATCGGAATTTCAAGAAAATCTTTTATTTATAAACCTTTAGGAAAATCAGCTTTAGATATTAATGAAGAAACTCAGAAACTGCATTTAAAAGTTTTAAAGCAGGGAGCGAAAATTCTTCGGGTGCATGATGTCGCAGATGCGAAAAAAACAATCTTAGAGTGGGAGAGTAGTCGCATTGAGAGGGGGAGTGTGGGAGAGTTTTAGAAATGTAACATTAATTTATAAGTTAACTTTTACACCAAAACTCTCCGACGCTAAAACCTTCAAACCTAATTCATGGTTGAAAGTTTCTCAGAAAATTGCTTAGAAAATTCCTTTCTATCTTCTTCCAGTTTTTCAGCATTAGAAGGAAGAATGTAGTTGAAAAGTATTTTATCTTCATTATCTAAAAAGATAATTTCCTTTTCTTCGCCGTCGATCATTTGTGAAAAAATCGACCACATCGAAGTGTCTTTTAGTTTTAATAATTCAAAAAACTGCTCTGCTTTTATTTCTATTTTTTTCATTTCTTATAATTAATTATTGCTTATTACCTATTACTAATGCTAAAACTCAAGCAGCTTTAACTTAAACTGTACCGCAAAATTCTGTTTAAAATTGGTGGTTGTATAATATCCGACTCTGTAAAATAATCCTAGATTAAAATAGGATGAAAGAAAATTATTCCATTCCAGACCGACTTCCTGATACAGATGATCCAGCTTTCTGAATCTGAAATCATGATATTCGGGATGTTTCATATCGCCAATGGTTCCACGAAGAACGAAATCAAAACTTGTAACATTCTGACCGATACTTTTAAAATAAAAAGGCAGTTTGTGGGTAAAATAATAGGCGATAAATTTATCGTTGTAGTATTTTCCGCCTTCCAAAGTAGCAAAACCAAGATAGGAAGTAAGGTTAAAATTAATATCGCGACTCGGTGAAGCCAGTCCGTTTGTGGTGAAATTTTTCCAGATAGGAGCCTCACCTAAAAGAAAACCTCCGTATAAACGAACTCCGGTTGTTCCCAATCTCGTTTTAAAATTATGTACAAAAAGAGCATCGAAACGGGTATAGTTAAAATCTCCGCCAAAGATTCTTGCACTTTGCTCATAATTGAAATAAAGTTCGGGATACTTCTGATCGATCAATGATTTTCCCTGTGGCGTCATAATATTCGTAGAGTTTGGGGAATACTTTAACGTAACCAAAGTATTGAAGTTTTCAAAAGCTCCTTTTTTTTCCCTGAAAGTATAATCAAATAAAGCTTCTTCTGTATTTCTTCTTGTTGCAAAAGCTAATGTCAAACCATTCGTGATGTCATTTAAATAAGACAGGGAAACACCTTGATAACGATAATATTTGTCATTGTTGATGTTGTTTCCGTAGTTCATCATTCGCATTCTGAACGTCCAGAGTCTGCGGTAAAATTCCCCCGAAGAATTCACATCATCATAATACTCAATCCTGAAATAAGAATTTTTTTCGAGTGAAGTTTTCATATCAAGTCCGATCCCATATTTGAATTTATCGTCGCCCAAACCGTAAGCAAAATAATAATCGGGAGAAAAGTACGGATCGAAATTTTCATTCAGTTTTCCTTTTAAACCTAACCTGAAACCTTCGTATAAGTTATAATTAACGATTTCTCCAATATCAAAATCTAAATTTCCTACACGAACCTGACCATTAATCAAACCAGTCAAAACCCTTGCTGTGCGGTCGATTTTATAAACTTTTCCTAAGCTATCAATCGTCTTGTAAGTATGACTTTCTCTTGAAGATAAAGGTTCTGTTCTGTAAAGATGCAAAGTTTTTCCGTCGGTGTTTTTTACCGAAAACGTATAACCTTTGAAATCATCAGGATTTTCTTCGATAGGAGAGGTATAGTTGAAATATTTCGAATAAAGATAGGCGTATGTTCCGAAACTGCTTTGTTTTTTTTTCTCTTTTTCAGGGTTTTCGTTATCCTGTCCCATCATCATTCTGCTCATGCGAAGTTTTACGTTTTCTTCAGACAAAAACCATTTGCCGTTGAAAAAAATCCAGATGCTTGTAATATTTCCTTCGTTTTTTTCTTTGCTGATGCTTTCTATCTTCTTAATGCCGAATGTTTCTTTGTCGATGTAAATGGTGCCGCTGAACTTTCTTTTTTTCATCGGTTTTTTATAGTTCACTTCACGAAAACGGATGACATACGTTTCTCTCCCATCAACTTCAATGCTGTCTGTCAGGAAAAAACGGTATAGCCCTCGATTCTCCTGTTTGATCTGATTCGGAATCTTGTTTCGGTTACTCTGCAAAGCAATCATTTCGTAGATAGGCTGTTTCAGTCCGGAAATTCTGTTGTCGAGAATATTTATTTTTTCACCGTATTTTTTAGAATATAGAAATTCCTGCGCCCTTTCCCAAAGGAACAGCTTGCTGTTGGCGAAAATCTTTTTGGCAGAAATATCTTTTAGCGAATCTTCTTTTTTGTTTTTTTTGAATAAACCTAAATTATTGGTAAAAACATTGTTGAATGCCGTAATACTATCCTGATCAATATCCAGCGAAACCTTTTCGTAAGATTTGTAAGCATAAGAATCAAGACTTTCCGGGGAATTGCTCTTAAAAAGTTTATCGACTTTTCTGAGGATTTCTAAAGCTCTCGGATCGCTTTTATCTTCAAGAATCACCGTTTCTATTGCGTGGGTTTTGGATGAAGTTTTGGTGAGCATCACTTTCATCTGATCCTCAACCAATGTGCTTTCTTTATAATAACCTGAGGCTTCGATCTGAATATTTTTGCATTTGGTTTTAAATTCCAAAAAGCCTTCAGAATTGGTCTTACCTAAAATTTTATTGTCACACGAAATGGCTGCGTTGGCAATCGGAGTTTGGTCTGCCTCATGATAAACAGAAATTTTTGATTGTGAAAAACCAAAAATAAATGCCCATAAAAATATAAAACCCAGACTCCTTTTCATATAGAAATTCTCAATTCAAAATTACTATTATTTCTTGTGTTGAGAAAGTTTTTAAAATGAAGTTATCTTCAAGTTAAAATAAAAATTCCCGAAAATTTCCGGGAATGTAATTTTTGAAATTAATGCATAATTTACAGATTAGCTTCTTCTTTGGTAATGGTAATTTCCTTCAACACTTTTCCGCTTTTATCGGTGTAAAGATATTTGATATGGTTAATTCCCAAAACTGAAGTTTGCGAGAATACCTGTCTTATCTGTCCGGATTGCAACATGGCTTCTTTCATGGCTTTTTCTGTTCCTTCCATTGCTAAAGCGGTTTTAAAACTATCCGGAACTTCACAGGTATAAACCAAATTGTTTTCTGCATCAGCTTTAATGCTTGTAATTTTTGTTCCTGTTGAAGGGTCTTCAATAGGGAGACTTTTGTTAAATGATTCAAGAATGCTGTTTAGCTGCTCATTATTTGGTTTATCACCTTTGGCAATAGATTTAAAATCTACATCTTTCGATAAACTTTTATTGTCTATGGCTTTGTCCAGAATAACCTGAGCATTTTTACCATATACTTTGATGTTGAATTTCACACCACTATCAAAAAGTTCCTGTCCTAATTTTTCACTTCTAATGGCCTGTCCGATAAGTTCCGGAAGAGCGTTCGTTACAAGATCACTTTCCATTTCACCTTTTTCATATTCTGTTTCTACCATAATATCTACCTGATTCTGTGAAACAGCCTTAGCTGAGGTAGATTTAATTTTGTTATTCGCAATCATATTCGAAGAGCGGTTATACATATCCACAAAATCCTGAACCTTGTCTTTCTTGGTCTGACAAGCCATTAACAGCAGTGAAGCCATTAAAACAAAGAATAATTTTTTCATATAATATTATTTTTAGAAAAGATAATAAAAAAACAGAAGCAATACTACTTCTGTTCGATGAAATTGTTGTTTAGTTGATTTTTCCTACGTATTACACAAATTTTTTTATACATTAAAATTAAAGTTAGATCTGTGGGAATTAATTTTTTATCGAATTAAAATTTAATTCAAAAGATTAAATCTCAATTTAATCCCAAAATTATCTTTAAACTCTGAAGTTTGATAATGTCCTAATCTATACGAAAATCCTACACCGAAATTTCTTCCCAGGAAACGGTTCCAGATAATGCCGACTTCCTGATAATAATGATCCAGAACCTGAAAATCAAACTGATGATCGCCTCTGTTTTTAAAATCTCCGATTGCAGATTGGTACTCAACTTCAAGATTAGAATATCGGGACCCGATCGTTTTAAATCTGAAAGGTAAATATTGCGAAATTTTAAACCCAACAAATTTATCAGCAAAGAAAGTTCCCGAAGGCATGGTTGTAAAGCCTATATTGGATGGCGTATTGATATTCTGATACCATTTGTCCGGGCTCGTGTCTCTGTGACCTGCAATTTCAAAGTTTTTCCAGATCGGTGCAGTTCCGGAAGAAATTCCGCCAAAAAGCTTGATGTTGGTGAAACCCAATTTAGATCTGAACTGATGAATAATCAATGCATCTAATCGGTGATAATCCAGATCTCCGCCTAAGGTATTAAATCCTTTTTCAAAGTTCATAAAAATCTGTGGAAATGCCTTTTCATAAGTGTACTTTCCGGTTGGTGTCATGATATTTTTGTCATTCGGAGAAAATTTCAAAGATAAAGTAGCACTTGTATTATCGAAACTGTTTCCTAAATTTTGATACTGATAATCGAAAAGTGCCTGTTGTTTTTCTTTATTCACGGCAATTTTCATACTTAAAGAGTTTGAAATATCGTAAAGATAAGATGCTCCCCATTTTTGATTTTTATAAAAATTGGCATTGTGAATATCAAGATTCAGATCGTTTATTTTCATCATCATATCCCACATATTATTGCTGAATCTTCCTGCTGCAAATACGTCATCCACATAATCAATCCTGAAAACAGAAGTTCTTTTATCTGATAATTTTACGTCTAACCCTACACCATATTTCCAGGTGTGGTCTTTAAATCCGTATCCAAAATAACCATCAGGAGAAAATGTTTTGCTGAATCTTTCATTCAATTTCAGACCGGCTCCTAAACGAACACCTTGGTATTTATCATAGCTGAAAAGCTTGGTAACATCAAAATCAATCATTTTATAGCGCAGATTTCCTCTCATTAACTGAGTTAAAAAGCTTAGTTTCTTCTCAAAATCATGTTTTTGTACAAAACTGTCGATTTTGGTGTACGTTGCGCTTTCTCTTGCAGTAAGACTATCGGTTCTATACTGATCCAGAAGACTTCCGTCAGAATTTTTCATTTCAAGAGAATAGCCTTTAAACTCTGACGCTTTTTGCTCGGGATTAATAGTAAAATCAAAGAAACGGTTTTTTACATAAAGATAATTTCCAAATCTTTTTTTGTTGTATTTAGCAGTCTGTTCAGGTTTTATACTGTCTTTTTTCGATGTATTGAAACTCTGGCTTCCCATTTTAAGCTTAATGTCTTCATAATCTAAAAACCATTTTCCATTAACAGGTTTCCAGACAGAAACAATATCTCCTTCGTTTTGTTTTTTGTTTTGGCTTTCAAATTTTTTCAAAGCATAGGTTTCAGAATCTACATAGATTTTTCCGTTAAATTTTCGGGGATTTTGCTTCTTTTTGTTGGTAATTTCCTTGAATTTAATGACAAAAGTTTTTCTGCCGTCAATCTGTAAAGTATCGGAAAGATAAAAATTAAATAGCTTTCTGTTTTCCGGTCTCAATTGTCTCGGAATTCGGTCTAAATTTGAAATATTGATTGCCAAAGCTTCATAAATAGGGTTTTTAAAACCGGACATTCTGTTATCGATGATATTGGTTTTTTCACCAAAACTTTTAGAATATTTGTATTCCGTAGCTTTTTCCCACAGGAACATCTGGCTTTCTTCTGTTGCACCGATGAAATCTTCTGCGGTAAGAGAATCTTTTTTATCTTTTTCTTTTTGTACGAGGTCTTTTTTGTCAACTTTTGAAAGAGAATCTTTTCTTATGGCTAAAAAGTTTTTATAAACATCCACAGAATCTTTGTCTACATCAATAGAAAATTTAGAATAAGATTTAAAATGATAAGAATCTAATGACTTCGGAGCGTTTTCTTTTGCTTTTTTATTTACTTCATCCAGGATTCTCAATGCTCTTGGGTCACTTTTATCCTGAATAACCACGCGGTCGATATTGCTTCTTTTTTCAGAAAGCGGAATCATTGAGATTTCCATGTTTTTTTTCACGTCTACGGAAATATCTTCAAAATTACTGGCAAGAATTTCTACTTTCTTGCATTTCGTTTTGAATGATAAGACTCCGTTGTAATCGGTCTTACCAAGCAATTCGTCATCGCAGTACACTGAAGCGTTGTGAATAGGCTGTTTATTTGTTTTGTTTAAAACTTTCAGCTGATTTTGGCCGAAAAACAGTAAGGTGGCGAAAAAAAAGAGAGTGGATAAAAGTTTTGTCATGGAGCTTTTTATTAATTAGACAAAACTATTGATAAGAAAGTTACAATATGAAGCGAGAAAATATAATCTTTTGTTAAAAATAAAATCAGCTGTATTTCAAATAAACACAGCTGATTTTTATTGATTCAATTCCCGAATGAATGAGAAGTGAAATTTTATTTAAGAGCTTTTAGACTTTTCAGTTAAATATTCAAAGCCTTCTGATAAGCATTTTCCAGGCCATCAAGGTTTTTTCCTCCTGCTGTTGCAAACCCCGGATTTCCGCCGCCACCGCCTTGGATCTCTTTTGCCAAATCTTTGACAATCGTTCCGGCCTGATAACTTGCTGCCAAATCATCAGAAACTCCAACGGTAATCATTGGTTTTCCGTCTGCATCAGAAAGAATAATCGTTACAGAAGTCGGGATTTCTCTCTTCAGCTGGAACACGATGTCTTTCACAGAACCTGCATCAAGAGATGTTTTCTTTACTAAAAGCTGTTTGTCACCCTTATGTTCGTACGCATTTTTCCAGTCGCCGATTTCGCCTTTTGCTTTCTCTTTTTTGAATGCTTCAACTTCTGATTTTAAAGTGGAATTTTCTTCGATCAGTTTCTCAATCGATTTTACAACATCTTTAGATTTTAATAATTGAGAAAGTTCAGTAACCTGTTTTTCTAAATTTTTGAAATACTCTGCAGACTTGTCACCAGAAATCGCCTCAATTCTTCTGATTCCAGCTGCTGCAGAACTTTCAGAAACAATTTTGAAATGACCGATTTCGCTGGTGTTTTTTACGTGGGTTCCCCCACAAAGTTCCTTCGAAGTTCCGAACTGGATCATTCTCACACTGTCTCCATATTTTTCACCGAACAAAGCCATCGCACCTCTGTCAAGTGCCTCCTGAATCGGGATGTTTCTGAATTCCTGTAAAGCAATATTGTCTTTTATTTTCTGATTTACTTTATCTTCAACCAACGTCAGTTCTTCATCCGTCATTTTATTGAAATGAGAGAAGTCAAAACGCAGATAATCAGGACTAACGTAAGAGCCCTTCTGCTCAACGTGAGTTCCCAAAACATCTCTCAAAGCTTCGTGTAGTAAGTGCGTTACCGAGTGATTCGCCTGAGAGTTTTTTCTGTCAGTAGCGTTGACTTTAGCGTAAAAAACAGCTCCTGCATCTTTAGGAAGTCCGCTGATTAATGAAATGATTAATCCGTTTTCTTTTTTGGTTTCTAAAACTTCAAAGCTTTCGGCAGCATTTTCAAGTGTTCCTTTATCACCGATTTGTCCACCACCTTCCGGATAGAAAGGTGATTCGCTCAACACGACCTGATAAAATTCTCCGTCTTTATTTTCTACTTTTCTGTATCTTGTAATATACGTTTCAGACTCGATTTTGTCGTAGCCAACAAAGTTTTCGGGTTTTTCTTCTAACGTTACCCAGTCGTACACTTTTTGAGCAGAATCTGCTTTTGAACGTTGCTTTTGTTCATTTAGAGCCTGTTCAAATCCTTTTCCGTCAATGGTTAAACCTTTTTCCTCAGCAATAATTCTCGTTAAATCATCCGGGAAACCGTAAGTATCATATAACTCGAAAACTTCTTCTGTTGGCAATACTTTTTTACCTTCAGAAATCGTCTGCTGAATTAATTTATCAACCCTGATTAATCCTGTTTCAATGGTTCTTAGGAAAGATTCCTCTTCACTTTTAATCACCTCAGTAACCAAAGTTCCCTGTTTTTCAAGCTCTGGGAAAAATTTACCCATTTGTTCCTGAAGAACAGCAACCAACTGATATAGGAAAGGTTCTTTTCTGTCTAAAAAACGATAAGCATAAGAAATTCCTCTTCTCAAAATTCTTCTGATCACGTAACCTGCTCCTCCGTTGGAAGGTAACTGTCCGTCTGCAATCGCAAAAGAAACCGCTCTAATGTGGTCAACCACAACACGAATGGCGATGTCTTTTTCGTCCGTTAAAATTCCAGTATATTTTTTACCTGAAAGTTCCTCAACCTTAGCAATTAAAGGTGTGAAAACATCCGTGTCATAATTGGATTCTTTCTGCTGTAAAGCCATACAAAGACGCTCGAATCCCATTCCGGTGTCGATGTGTTTTGCCGGAAGATTTTCCAGAGAACCATCAGCTTTTCTGTTGAACTGCATGAATACGAGATTCCAGATTTCTACCACTTGTGGATGGTCATTGTTTACCAATTCCAAACCTGAAACTTTTGCTTTTTCTTCAGCACTTCTCAAATCAACGTGGATTTCTGAACAAGGTCCACAAGGTCCGCTTGCGCCCATTTCCCAGAAATTATCTTTTTTATTTCCGTTGATAATTCGGTCTTCAGAAATGAACTGTTTCCACAAATCGTAAGCTTCTGTATCTCTTTCAAGATTTTCTTTCGCATCCCCTTCAAAAATGGTTACATAAAGATTTTCTTTCGGAATTCCGTAAACTTCCGTCAACAATTCCCAAGCCCACGAAATCGCTTCTTTTTTGAAATAATCACCAAAAGACCAGTTCCCAAGCATTTCAAACATCGTATGGTGATAGGTGTCACGACCTACATCATCCAAATCATTATGCTTCCCGGAAACTCTTAAACATTTCTGTGTATCGGCAATTCTTGAGGCTTTAGGTTCTTTATATCCTAAAAAATAATCTTTGAACTGCGTCATTCCCGAGTTGGAGAACATTAACGTTGGATCATCTTTCAGCACTATAGGGGCAGAAGGAACAATAAGGTGTTCTTTGCTTTTGAAAAAATCTAAAAATTGCTGTCTTATCTGTTGTGAAGTCATTTAGTTGTCTGTTGTTGGTTGATCGTTGATCGTTTTTCTCTAATTTTAATCGACAAATTTAATGAATTTGAAAAGATTCTTTGATACTCAACATTGAAATATTTAAGAAAATCAAAAAACCGAAAATTAGATAGAAAGCTTCTTTGGGAAACTGTTGCAAATAGAACTTAAAATCGTCAAAAAAAGAAGGTTTATATTCGTCATAAATAACATCATTACAAAGCAAACATTCATATTCAATTTCTTTTGCGTTTGGATTTTTGTAATCAACTAAAGCAAAGATATGTCCGGTTTTATCAATATCTACACCATAAATATCGTGTTTGGCAATATGTAAATCATTTAAAATAGAGGCAAAATCACCGTAAGAATTATTATTATCAAGAATAAATTCAATTCCTGTATTTTTTACATTTCTTTTTTGCAATTTTTTAATTTCAGAAACATAATATTTAGAATTTGATTTAGCGCTATTGGGCTTTACTGCAATTTTTTGGTAATTCCAGTTCCGATAAGGTTCAAAACTAGCGAAATTCGATTCTTTTCCGTCTTGAGGTTTAGCAGGAAGACCAATGTCCATAACATTTGTTATTGATTCTTGTAATTTTCTATTTCCAAAAAATCCAAACAAAATAGGAATTAATAAAGCACTTATTAATCCAGGAACATAGTATATTTTTTTTCTTAGCATCATTGGTTTAAAATTAATTAAAAAATAAATATAAAGTTCAAAGACTTTAAGATGAATCTTAGTCATCAAGAAAATTTGAGTCTTTCCTTTTAACTTATTATCTTCGTTATGATCTGAAAAGATAAAAGTTTAGCATGACAAAAAATGAAACCCTTAAAAACTGGATCGAGCAATACTCAGAAGCATTGTTAAGACGTGCAGTTTATCTGGTTTCAGATAAAGTAGAGGCAGAAGATATTGTTCAGGAGGTTTTTATTTCCGCTTTTTCATCGTTTGATTCTTTTGAAGGGAAAAGCAAACCTTTAACCTGGTTGATGACGATTCTTAATCATAAAGTTGCTGATTTTTATCGTAAAAAATATAAATCTGAACCGAAAATCAAGCTCGATCATTTTTTTGAAGACAATGGTTCATGGAGAAATAATGACGTTTTAAATAACTGGAACACAGAAAATAAAGAAGCTGAGCTTCTTGACGACAGAGTATTTAATCAAACATTAGAGAATTGTCTTGAAGATTTACCTTCCAAATGGAAGATTCCGGTGAAAATGTATTATCTTGAAGAAAAAAAAGCACCGGAAGTAAGTCAGGAATTGAATATTTCTACGACTAATCTATGGAAGATTCTGCAAAGAAGCAGAATGCAGCTGAGAGAATGTCTGGAATTTAACTGGTTTGCCAAGTCATAAATGATTTAAGAATGCTAAGAAAACTAATCCATATCCTATTTTTACCGTGCAGTGAAGCAACTTTACTGATGGAAAAACGAAATGCAGAAAATATTTCCTCAAAAGAAAACTGGAAATTGTCTTTGCATTTAATAATCTGTAAATGGTGCAGAGCTTACAAACAGAAGCTGGAAATTTTAGACGATATTCTGAAAAGAAAGCTTGCTCAGGAAAATAGTACTGAAATTAATGAGTCTGAAGTTCAGTATTTTAAAGAGAAAATAATTAAAAATTTAGATATTTAATAAAATTTTTGTCAGGATTTTGAATTTGTTCCGACTATACTTTTGAAAACAACAAAGTATTAATTCAAATTATAAAAAATGAACGGAACGATCTTAAAAATTAACTTAGACAATCGAGATATTAAAAACTCGATGATGAATTTCATTCTCAATGAAAATTCTCCTTATTTAAAACCATATTTCAACATTCATCGTATATAATTCTAAGTAAATTAAAGGTAATTTTATTATTGTTCTAATAGAAATTATCAGTGACTGATCATGATTTGTAGTCCGAAATTTGCAATAAGAATTGCGGATTTTAATTGAGGAAAAAATAATTAAAATGAATAAAAAGATAAAAATGAAAAACATATTTATATTACTCGGAATGATTCTGAGTATAGCAGTATTTGCAACAAGTTGTGGAGATTCAAAGAAACTGAAATCCAAAGAAATTAGAAAAGAAAATGAGACCATTATGGATAACAAAAATGTAAAAGAAGTTTATTTTGCAGGCGGATGTTTTTGGGGAACTGAACATTTTTTTCAACAGATTCGTGGCGTGGTAGGAACGGAAGTAGGATATGCGAACGGAAACAAAAAAAATCCGACTTACGAGGAAGTAATCAGCCATACAACAGGTTTTGCAGAGACCGTAAAAGTGAAATACGATCCTGAACAGGTTGATCTTACGCTTTTAATTGATCTTTATTTTAAAACAATTGATCCTACAAGTTTAAACAAGCAAGGTAATGATAGAGGAGATCAGTACAGAACGGGGATTTATTCAACGGATAAAGAAACAGAGGCAATCGTGAAGCAGGAAGTTGCAAAATTAGCTAAAAATTATAGTAAACCAATTTTAGTAGAAACGATCCCGTTGAAAAATTTCTATAGTGCTGAAGATTATCATCAGGATTATTTAGATAAAAATCCGGGAGGTTATTGTCATATTGAACCGGGACTTTTTGAAATGGCAAGAAACGCCAATCCTCCCAAAAAAATTACCAAATATCAAAAGCAGGACAGAAATGTTTTAAAACAGAAACTGACTTCTGAACAGTATAAAGTAACCCAGGAAAATGCTACCGAAATGCCTTTCCAAAATGAATATTGGGATGAGACGAGAGAAGGGATTTATGTAGATATTACGACCGGAGAACCGTTGTTTATTTCTACCGATAAGTTTGAATCGGGTTGCGGATGGCCAAGTTTTTCTAAACCAATTAATCAGAAACTGATTGAGGAAAAAGTAGATAATTCTGTAGGAATGACCAGAACTGAAGTAAGAAGTAAAACCGGAGATGCACATTTGGGACACGTTTTCGATGACGGACCAAAAGATAAGGGCGGATTGAGATACTGCATCAATTCAGCATCTTTGAAATTTATTCCCAAAGCTGAAATGAAAGACAAAGGTTACGGAGATTATCTTTCACTTTTAAACAAGAAGTAAAAAAAAAAAGACTGTCGAAAGGCAGTCTTTTTTATTTTAATAATAAGATCGAGATAGTTTAGTTGAAATCTTTTTTTTGATGCTGAACATTGATGTATTCAGAAATAGTAAAAAAAACTAAAGATAATAAGCTCCTGTTTGTAGTTTAGTCATGTTTTCAAATAAATGTGTATAAAATTATATTTGAGAATATCGTAAACTTACAAAAAATTTCAATTTTTTAAAAAAAACATTGATTATCAAGTAGATAAACTTGGTTTTTAATTTAAAGTTGATAAAATAGGTAATGAATATTTAAAATGAATTTTAAATTCACTTAATAGAGAATAATAACTATATTTGCAGCTTTAATTTATTTACTGTAAAAGAGCAATATAATGAATATTTTTACTTATACTTTTTCTGTTTTAAAAATGTCTTCTGCCTTCTTGGTTTTGTCGGCAACTATTATTGGTACCCAACTTTCAGCGCAAAAGAAAATAGATAGTTATTTTGATCATTTGCTTGCCAACAATAAAATGATGGGAAGTGTTGCTATAGCTCATAGAGACAGCATCATCTATACAAAAGCAATTGGTTATGCAGATATAGACACTAAATTAATGAATAATAAAGACACAAAGTTTCGTATAGGCTCAATTACAAAAACTTTCACCGGGGCTTTGGTATTGAAGGCAATAGAGGAAAATAAATTACAACTTGAAGACAAACTTTCTGCTTATTTTCCTGAAGTGAAAAATGCTCAAAAAATAACAATTAGACAACTACTGAATCAACGCTCCGGGATTTTTAATTTTACAGAAATTGAGGGCGAAAATGAATGGGAGAAATCATTTCATACTCAAAAGGAATTTATGGATTTCTTCATCAATAAAGAAAGTAATTTTGAACCGGGTACAGAATATGAATACAGTAATACCAATTACGCCCTGCTTGGTTTTATTCTTGAAAAAGTCTATCAGAAAACTTATGCCGAAATTCTCGATGAAAAAATCTCCAAACCATTGCATCTAAAAAATACATATTATTCTTTTGAAGTTGACAGTAAAAAAAATGAAGCAATTTCTTACAATATTCAGAATCATTATATACGAAATGGAGTAACCAATTTTTCTAATCATCCGGCAAGCGGGGGAATTACTTCGACTCCAACAGATGTTAATAAATTTCTTTTTGGTTTATTTAACAATAAGTTGATCAATGCTGAAAGCCTTAAAATAATGCTTCCTGAAAAAAATGGAGAATACGGAATGGGTATTACAAAATTTCAATTAGGTAAAAATGAATTTTACGAGCACAGCGGACGAGTGGAAAATTATTTTTCAGATTACTGGTACATGGCTAAAGAAAATTTAGGAATTGTAGTTCTTGCTAATGCGATTAATATTCCTACCGAAGATGTGTCTAAAGCTCTTACGATTCATGCATATAATAATGATCCTGTATTACCAGATTTCAATAAAACTGCTGAGCTGTCTACCAAAGAGTTTACTGAGATTAAAGGGACGTATTTTACCAACGATAAAAAAGAATCTGTTACTATTTCTTCAGACGGTAGTAGTCTTGTTTATCAGGGCTCAGAATCGGGACAGGATTATATCTCTTTTAACTTTAAAACGAAAAACACTTTTGAATACGAAACAATAAAATTGGTATTTGAACCTAAAAAAAATCAATTTACAATATATCAGGATAAAATAATAAAAGTTTTTACTAAGAATGCATCATAGAAAACCGTAATAAATTACATTTAATAAAACCGTGGAGTTATCGTTTAACTTTGCGGTTTTATTGTAGTAAAACTATATCTGTCTCATTAATTAAACTCGTGGCTGAATGATTTAATGTTATCCAAAGTGGGCAAAATATTGACGGTAATTTTCTTTTGATTTTTTTTAGATTTTTTCGAGCCTTTAGTTTTGGTAGTTTCTGTTACCGTTCCTGCAATAAGATCAGTTTTTGTTTCAACAGTTGTATTTTCGTCTGACTTTATCTTAGATACAGAAACAAGCTCAAATTTTCCTTTATTATGGCGGAAAGTCTGTTCCTGTTTCTCACTATTAATATCTTTTGAAATAACCAGATTATTATTTTCCACTCTAATATCCGGAACTGCACGATCAGTAGATATTCCGTCAGAATGATTGAATTCAAAAACTTCTGTAGAGCTGAATGCAGATTTAAATTTTCTGTCCGAACCCAGAAAAAATATCTGAAGTCGTAATGGTCGTGAAGAATGAGTAGTGTCTTCAGAAAGAATTATTTTATCCTGCAATCCATCTCTGTTAAGATCTCCAACAGCCTGTTTTAGAAGCATGAAATTGTTTCTGTTGTCATTTTGCTGTGCGAAAATATGTGCGGTTAAGAAAAGAGGTAAAAGAATAAATGTTTTTTTCATGGTTATGAAACTGATGACTATTTTTAGTTTGGATAACTAAACTACAAAAAAAATATGATTCCGAGTACGGCGTTTAGAATTTGAAAATTGATCTGACTGATTAATAAAAAAGGACGCATAAAGCGTCCTTTTGATTATTTTTCAGGTTCATTGCCATTGTTGCACCAGTAAAGCGCATTATAAACATTGTCTTTCGGAAAAAATTTAAAGTTTGAAAATCCCGGAATATCTGTAAATTTCTGCACTTCCTCATCATTGCTTACAATAGCTGCACGGTTGTACTTGGAAATATTATTAAGTTCGGAAAGAGAGTTTTTCAACCATGATCTGACATCATTATTTTCGAAATTAGTGTCTAAATACAGAAGATAATTCAGTTCGTCAAATTTTTCAACTTTGTTCTTTACGTGAGGAATAACCAGATTATCAAAATCTTCTCGGCTAATTTCGCCTGTAGCATTGAATGCAGCTACATTTTCGGGTGCATCATTAAGTATCGTAATCATAATAATAAATTTTTGGTGGTGAGATTAACTAAACAATAATCAAACCAAAAATTATTTTTACTATAAATAATCTTAATTATGATTAGATATAATCTGTTACTTTTTTCATTATCAATGATTATTATGTTTTTTTTAATTTAAAAATTGAGAATCATTAATTCTTACACAATACTCGCTTCCTAAATAGAGCGGATTTCCATGTTTTTCTGACCAAAAACCATCCAGAATATCTTTATTGATACATCGGTAAACAGCCACACCCTTAAAAATACGATAGTCCTCACCTTCATAATTAAAATTAATGACCAGAATTTGATCTTTATAAAAACCAGTGCCGTTTTGGATGTGATCACCAATCATCCATTGTGCGACAATACGATTGTTGTCGTCAAGAGATAATGTCAGAATACCTTGGTAACTGATATGATTTTCTGCTTCCTGATTGCTTCCCTGAACGGAATAGTTACCCACCAGATCTTCTATTGTCATTGGATTCATTTAAAAAGACAAATTTAAAAACGTTTAGACGATGATAATAAAGCGGTATTCATTTTTATATTTAGATTTGCGATATGCTATATTTTCTTTTAATCATTAATCTCATCACTTTCATCATTTTTTTGTTAGATAAATGGAAGGCGACCAAACATAAAAGAAGAATTTCAGAATTTAATTTATTGATTTTGTCTTTTTTTGGAGGAACAGTTGGAGCAGTTTCAGCAATGCTTATATTTAGACATAAGATTTCTAAGAAAAGCTTTTTGTGGAAGTTTGGACTTATTGCCTTACTACAGATTATTATTTTAGTTGGATATTGGAAGCTTGATGTTGGAAGTTTAAATTTTTTATTCTGAATACCACCAACCAAAACCTAACAACCACCAACCATTTTAACATTCTTTAAGTACCATATATCTGTACCACGGCATTATATTTTCTTATTCATTAGCATTAACACCAAAAGTAAAATAATATGTCTAAGAAAATTGCAATTTTAGCTACACATGGATTTGAAGAAAGTGAATTGAAATCTCCAAAGGAACATTTGGAGCAACAAGGCTGGACAGCTCATATTGTCAGTCCGAAATCGGGAACCATTAAAGCCTGGGCAGAAAAAGACTGGGGAAAAGAATATGATGTTGATAAAACGTTAGAAGAGGTTTCCGCTTCAGAATATGATGCATTGGTACTTCCGGGTGGAGTGATCAATCCCGATCAGTTGAGAACTAATGAAAAGGCAATATCTTTTGTTCAGGATTTTTTTAATCAGCATAAACCTGTTGCCGCAATTTGTCACGGTCCGCAAATTCTGATCAGCGCAGGTGCAGTTAACGGAAGAAAAATGACTTCTGTAAATTCCATCAGCATCGACCTCAAAAATGCAGGCGCAGCTTGGGAAGACAGCGAAGTAGTTGTAGATAACGGGTTGGTAACCAGTCGCACTCCTGAGGATCTTCCGGCGTTTAATGCCAAAATGGTTGAGGAAATTAATGAAGGGAAGCATGAAGATCAGAATCTTTAAATGCATTTAATTTGATTCCTTAAAACCACTAAACAAATTGTTAGGTTTGGATTGATAAGTGAATATATCATTGTAGAATTTTGATTTAAAGGTTTTTAGAAGCTATTTCCCGCTTTCCACTATATCTTTTGTTCCGCTTTGCTACACAAAAGGATGTCGTTGCAATCGGGGCTAGAATTTTCGTTGTTCCTTAGCATTTTTGATTAAATCAACTTTGTCATTGATGAATATATCCTTTCGAATATAATTTTTACATATATTTACGGTTATTTAAATTTAAAATAACCATGAAAAAAGTAACATTTAATTTGTTTGTCGGAATCGGACTGGTTTTAGGAACTGCTGCCTTATTTGGACAAAAATCTTTTAACACAATTACTCCGTTAAAGTCAACTGAAAAAAAACAGGATGCCAGTATCGAAGGTACTTGGAAACTCCATAAAGCAGATGGAAAAGTTATGAAAGAAAACGTAACAAAAACATTTGCGGCTAACGGCGTAATCATTACAAAATATCCAAAGAGAACAACAAAAACGAAATGGAAAATCGAAAACGGAAAGCTTTGTACGGATGATTTTAGTGCTGATTTTCAATGCAGCGACTATACAGTTACAAAAACTACTTTAACGTATACAGTTTTGAATTCAGAGATAACTTACGTTCGTAAATAATAGATTCTGATATAAAATTAAGATAAAAAATCCCCGTTACTTCGTAAGTAACAGGGATTTTTGTTAATATGAGTAAATTAAAGGAATTACTGTAAGGTAAATTTAACTTTTGTTTTAATTGCATCAGAAGAATTTCCGATCTGAGCTTCAAAATCTCCCGGTTCTGCAACCCAGTCGTGCTTTTGAGCATCAAAAAAACTTAACGCTGTTTTGTCGATGGTGAAGGTTACTTCTTTCTGTTCGCCGGGATTTAAAAATACTTTCTCAAAACCTTTCAGTTCTTTTGCAGGACGTTCAACTGATGATTTTATGTCAGTAATATACAGTTGTGCCACTTCGGCACCTGCTTTTTTACCGGTGTTTTTTACAGTTACTGTGAAAGTGATTTTATCGTTCTGAGCCATCGTTGATTTGTCAGCTTTAGCTTTTCCGAACTCAAAAGTAGTATAGCTTAAACCGTGACCAAAGCTGAATAATGGTTTAATCTTTTTCGTATCATGCCAACGATAACCAACAAAGATCCCTTCGTTGTATTTGATATTGATCGGGTTTTTCTGGTCTTTTCCTTTTCCTGCGGCTAATTCTTCTTTATTTCCGGGATATTCTCCCATCGCATGAGCTGAATTATCCTCAAGTTTAACAGGGAATGTGAAAGGCAGTTTTCCTGAAGGGTTTGCATCACCCGCTAAAATTGAAGCAATAGAATTTCCGGCTTCGGAACCTAAATACCAACCCTGAACAATAGACGGTACTTCTTTAATCCACGGCATTGCTACTGCATTTCCAGTTACCAGAACAACAGTAAAGTTTTTATTGGCTTTTGCCAAAGCTGAAATTACGTTATCCTGATTGTAAGGAAGTCCGTAGCTTTTTCTGTCATTTCCTTCACTATCCTGGAAGTCTGCTTTGTTTAATCCTCCAACAAAAATTACATGATCAGATTTTTTAGCCAATTCAACGGCTTCATTGAGCAATTCTTCCGGAGAGCGGCTGTCTTTTAAATCCTGTCCTGATTTTACACCGTTATATTCACCACCGATGTCTCCTACATAACCTCTTGCATACTGTACATCAGCGTTTTTACCGAATCTTGTTTTAATTCCGTCTAAAGGTAAAGTTTCATATTTTACTTTTAATGAAGACGAACCACCACCTACAGTCATTACTTTGATGGCATTTTCACCGATAACAGCAATTTTTTTAGCTTTATTAATGTCGATAGGAAGTACCTCTTTATCGTTTTTCAACAATACAATTCCTTCTTCCCCAATTTCTTTCGCCACCGCTTTGTGTTCGTCAGAAGCGATGTTTCCAAAAGGTTTTTTGGTGTTCATTGTTGTTTTATAAGCCAAACGTAAAAGTCTTGTCACTTTATCGTCAAGCTCTTTAGTACCTACTTTTCCTGATTTAATTAAATCTAAATAGGGTTTTGCTAAATAATAGTTGTCATACGCATTTCTGGTTCCGGCAGAAAGACCGTTTGTCCAGCTTCCGAATTCTACATCCAATCCGTTATGAATTGCCTGTTCAGTATTGTTTACAGCACCCCAGTCTGAAACAACCACCCCTTTATATTTCCATTCTCCTTTAAGAATATCATTTAAAAGATACTTGTTCTGACTTGCATACTGATTTTTGTACATATCATAAGCTCCCATAATCGTCCATGAATCTCCTTCAGTTACGGCAGCTTTGAAAGGCGGAAGATAAATTTCATATAACGTTCTGTCGTCAACAATTACATTGCTTGTATGGCGGAACATCTCCTGGTTGTTTAATGCAAAATGTTTCACAGAAGTTGCCACACCATTAGATTGCACCCCCTGAATATAAGGAACGACCATTTTTGAAGTCAAGTAGGGATCTTCTCCCATATATTCGAAATTTCTTCCGTTAAGTGGAGTTCTGTAAATATTTACTCCAGGTCCTAAAAGAATGTCTTTTTTTCTGTATCTCGCTTCTTCACCTAAAGCTTTTCCGTAGTTCCAAGACATTTTCTTGTTCCATGTTGCAGATAGAGCAGTCAGGGCAGGGTAAGCGATAATGGAGTCATTTGTCCATCCGGCCTGATCCCATTCATCCCACATTACTTCCGGACGAACTCCGTGCGGACCATCGGTTGTCCAGAATTCAGGAATTCCCAATCTTGGAACTCCGGGAGAACTGAATTTTGACTGTGCGTGAAGCATGGCCACTTTTTCTTCCAGTGTCATTCTGGAAAGTGCATCCTGAATTCGCTGTTCAACGGGTTTAGATTCATCCAAATAAACAGGAACTGTCGTATTTTGAGCCATAGCAGAGGCAGATATAAGCGTAAACAAACTTAGAAGTACAGTTTTCTTCAACATAAAAAACTCTTTATTGATTGTTTACAAAAATAGGTAAAAAATATATTTTCTCAAATTGAGATAATGTATTTTTTACGAAATGGTTATTTTTAACCAATACAATAAGAAAAATAGTAGTTAAAATCTATCAGATTTTGCTGTTAAAACTCAAAAGCCTGAAATGATTTAACTACGTCAATGAAGTATTAAAATAAAAAAACATCGCTTCGGAGGCAAAGGTTTTTCCGAAACGATGTTTACATATAATAATAGAATCTTTAAAAGGTTCTGGGTTTAATGTTCAATGTTTAAAGTTTTGAGATGCAAATTCAAGATTTTAGATTGTTTAATTATCCCGCCTAAAAAATTCAACCTTTCAGAAAAGATGAATTTCTACTGGATTAAAAATTGACAATTGACCATTGACTTTTCACATTATCAATTCCAACCTTTCACAGCGCCACCTTTAAAAATCTCTCTCGCCTTATCTTCAACTTCTTTAGACTGATACGCTTTCAGGAAATTTTTTACTTTATCGGTATTTTTATTATCTTCTCTCGATACCACAACGTTCATGTAAGGCGAATCTTTATCTTCTTTGAAAATTCCGTTTTTGTCAGCATCTAATCCGGCTTGGGCTGCAAAATTATTGTTGATAATTGCAATCACGACTTCTTTATCGTCCAAAACTCTCGGAAGCTGTGGTGCTTCAATTTCAAGTATCTTAAATTGTCTTGGATTTTCCGAAATATCCGTTACTTTTGGTAGTAAACCCACATTATCTTTTAATTTCAGTAATCCGTTTTTCTGTAGAAGTAGGAGAGAGCGACCGCCATTTGTCGGATCGTTGGGAATAACAATCGTACTTCCATTTCGTAATTCACTGGCATTTTTTATTTTTTTTGAATATGCCACAATCGGATACACAAAAGTATTTCCGATAACCGCCAATTTATAGCCACGCTGTTTCGACTGTTCATTCAAATACGGAACGTGCTGAAAAGCATTGGCATCGATATCGCCGTTATTCAAAGCTTCATTGGGAACGACGTAATCGTTGAACGAAACCAATTCCACTTCAAGATTGTATTTTTCTTTGGCTACTTTTTTAGCGGTTTCGGCAATCTGTTGTTCAGGCCCCGAAGTAATTCCGACTTTAATGAAATTGGGGTCATCTTTTTTTGGAGAATTACAAGCTCCGAATAACAGCAAACCTGCTGCTAATCCTAAAATTTTTATTTTTTTCATTGTTAATTATTTTAATTTTTTTGTTGGAAGATGGATGATGGAAGTTGGATGTTTGTTTAGTTATATCAAGAAATAGATTTTCACAATTTATATGTTTTCATTTCTCAAAAACGCTAGAACACTAAAACTATCTAACTCTCAAACACACCTACTCAAACTATCGATGATCAAACATTTTCGCCAATCGGTCTCCGGAAAACTGTATGATAAAAACCAAAGCCACCAGTAAGCCGAGAACCAGATTCATAATCACTGCATCATAACCGATATACCCGTATTGATAACCAATCTGTCCCAATCCACCGGCTCCGACTGCACCGCCCATTGCAGAATATCCGACAAGCGTAATCAGCGTAATCGTTGCATTGTTGATAAGTGATGGTAAAGCTTCCGGAAGTAAAACTTTTCTGATAATCTGTATTGGACTGGCTCCTAAAGCTCTTGCTGTTTCAATCAATCCGTTGGGGGTTTCCAGCAAACTGTTTTCTACTAATCTTGCAATAAACGGCGCTGCACCGATGCTCAACGGAACAAGTGCGGCATTCATCCCAATAGAAGTTCCAACCAATGATCTTGTAAAAGGAATCATCCACACAATCAGAATAATGAATGGAATCGACCTGAAAATATTAACCAGAATTGATAATAATCTGTTGTAAATTATATTTTCTAAAAGCTGTCCTTTTCGGGTTAAAAACAGAAGAATTCCAACGGGAAGTCCGAGAACAAAACCGAAAAATCCCGAAACAAAAGTCATAAAAATTGTCTCCCAAATTCCTTTTGAAAGAAGCGAAATTACCGTATCATTAAGCATATCCTTTTACTGTATTTTGAATATGATGCTGGTTAAAATAATAGATCGCTTTCTGATTTTCCTCATCCTCTCCCTGCAACTGTAATAAAAGTTTTCCAAAGTTAGAATCGCCAAGATATTCCACATCAGCTTTTAGAAGTTTGTATGGAATTTTGTATTGGTCATAGATGACCGAAAGCAGTTTTTCCACGCTTATATTTTCGTTTAATTCGATTTCAACTAATGGAAAAAGTCCGTTCTGGGGCTCTTTCTGTAGTTTTTTATTGATTTCCTGTGGTATAGTCATAACACCTGAGTTTAAAAATTGTTTGATGATGGGATTGTCTTTGTTGGAAATAACTTCACTCAAAGTCCCTTTTGTTACTAATTGTCCTTTATCGATTACCGCAACGTGGTTACAGACGGTTTTGATGACTTCCATCTCGTGGGTAATCAGCAAAATGGTAATTCCCAGTCTTTGATTTATGTCTCTTACTAATTCTAAAATCGACTGCGTTGTTGCCGGATCTAGCGCACTTGTCGCTTCATCACAGAGTAGAAGATAAGGGTCATTTGCGAGCGCTCTTGCGATGGCAACTCTCTGTTTTTGTCCGCCGGAAAGACTTTTCGGATAGTCGTTTGCTTTATCTTCAAGTCCGACGATTTTTAAAAGTTCGTTTACCTTTTCTCTGATTTTATTTTTTTGAATATTGTCGAGTTCAAGTGGAAGTGCAATATTTTCAAAAACAGTTCTTGACGAAAGCAGATTGAAATGCTGAAAAATCATTCCGATTTTCTTTCTTTCAGAAGCCAATTGTTTGGAATTTAATTTCGTGAAATCTTTTCCGTTGATAATGATTTGCCCTTCATCGGGTTTTTCCAGAAGATTTACTGTTCTTATCAACGTACTTTTTCCTGCACCTGAAAAACCAATAATTCCGACAATATCTCCTTTTTCAATCGTAAGGTTGATTTTATCTAAAGCTTTAAAAGCTTGCTTTTTCTGATGAAATGTTTTTGAAATGTTTTTTATTTCTATCATTTTTTCTCTGCAATTTTTAATAAAAAAAGGCTCTACAACGTGGTAGAGCCTTTAAAAATATGTCATGTCTAGACCTGAAATAACGATACACAAAAAAGAATCGTTATGAAAGAACCATTAGAATCGCTTTATGTAAAGCGTACACAGAAAGATTACAGTTTAAGTTTGAAACTTCAGATTGTAAAAGAAAT
>NZ_JBPCHW010000026.1:0-40728 GCF_051011795.1 Chryseobacterium sp. RLHN22 | reverse complement strand
TGAGGTAAAATCCATTTTTCCAGTTTATCTTTGCTTATGAGTTCCAGATTTTAGTTCTTTTTTTTTGCAACTCTAAATTGCTAATTTTCTGGAAACTCTTTTTCTAAAAAAGTTTAAACAGGCTTAATATTAAATTTTCTCAATATCGCAATTTCCGAATCTTTTTTATAATTTTAATCTTTTCTTATCCTATGATAATGATTTGAATCATGTTTTTTTCGGAGGTTTGCAGAGTCAAAACAATAAAATAAAAGTTTTGAGGTTTATTAAAACAATAATCGATAATAATTAAATACTAAAAAAATGAAGAAAATTGGCGTAATCGCTTTAGCAGGTTTAGGTTTGCTTCTTGCATCATGTGGAGATAAAAAAACTGAAGCTGCTACAGCAACACAGGAACAAACGGTAGCTGAAAAACAAGGAAATGTTTTCACAGTTGATGTGGCTGCTTCTAAAGTAAACTGGAAAGCTTTCCACAAAGGTGGTTTTGCTCCACGTTGGGGAACTCTTTCTGTAAGTACAGGAGAATTATCTGTTGCTGACAATCAATTGGCATCCGGAGAATTTGTAATTGACATGAAATCTTTAAAGGTAGATCCGGCTTCTGTAACTGAAAAAGATAAAAAATATACAGACCTTGAAGGTCACCTTAAAAATGCAGATTTCTTCGATGTTGAAAAACATCCAACTGCTGATTTCAAAATCACTAAAGTTGAAGATCTTGCAACTCCGGGCGCAGATGCTGTAGCGGGAGCTAATAAAACAGTAAGCGGTAACCTTACGCTTCTTGGAAAAACAATGAACGTAACTTTCCCTGCAAAAGTGGACATCATTGATAAATCTGCAACTTTGAAAGCTCAATTTACTGTAAACCGTGCTGATTGGGGAATCAAATTCGGAACTGACGAAACTGATCCTGCAGAGTGGATGATCAGCAAAGACATCGAAATTGCTATCGACGTAAAAGCTGACCAAAAATAATCAGCAATTGCTATAAATATAAAGACATCTGTAGAAATGCAGATGTCTTTTTTACTTTATTAAACTGTCAATTTACATTGCTCCAGAGGAGCAAAACCTGTATAGAATCGAATTTTGGATTAATGATGGCGCGCTCCGGAGGAGCGAAACCTTTGTAGAAAAGAGATTTAAGGTCTTACATAAGCTCCGTAGGAGCGACACATTTTGATATATTCTAAAATTTAAAATGTCGAAGTTTTTCAAAATTATCTTTTTCAAAAATATTGCTGATTTTTCCGTTTTCTAAAGTGACGATTCTGTCGCAGGTATGAAAAAGAGTTTCAATGATATGCGAACTGATAATCACAGTTTTATTGTTTTGTTTTAATTCTAAAATAATATCGTACAATAAATGAACGCCTTCAAAATCAACTCCGTTAAATGGTTCGTCTAAAATATTGATCGGTTTATCAAGCATCAACATTCCGATCAAAGCCAGTTTCTTTTTCATTCCACTTGAATAATACTGCACAAATTTATCCATCGGAAGCTGAAATTTCTCAGCCAATTCAATAGTTTTTACAAGCTTTTCTTTTGAGAAATAAGAAAGATATTCTTTTCCGGTAATGTAAGGATAGAAATAGTTTTCCGTTTCAAGGTAAGAAATGTTTTCACGAAGAAGATTTTTACTTTGCCATAAAATTTCGCCACTGTATTTCTGACTTTGATATAAAGATTCAAACAAAGTTGTTTTTCCGGCTCCGTTTTTACCAAGAATACCCAAAATTTTTCCTTCTTCAATTTCTAAATTTAAACTCTGAAGAACATGTTTATCTTTAAAACTGACCGACAGATTTTTAATTTCCAACATAATTTTTAATGTTTTGCTGAGCTTCTTTGCTATTTAAACGAATCATAATAAAAGCGGGAATAATCAACATGCTGTATGCGAAAAATTCAATAAACACCGCAATGCTGAAGTAACTTGACTTTTCATGATGATGATAAACTTTATACTTTCTTGTAATAATCAATAAAAAATAAAGATTCATAAAGAAGATGTAGTAGAGCAAATATAGATTTTCGTTAAAATTGATGATTAAAAAAGTAATGTAAGTGGGTAAAAGAAGCGAATTGAAGAAAATCAAATTTTTATAAATTTTATCTTTAAAACTTATCTTTTTAAAATAAACTTCAAGCATTTCTTTGTTCTCGTTATTTTCATAAACGTGAGAAAGATAATCAAGAAGAAAAATTCCGCCTAAAATCAGACTTGCAGGATAATAAGCCGAAGCGATTATAATGACGTACGTGAAAATAAACATCCATGTATTTTTTCTGAGATAGCTTTTCCATTCAAACAGATCATTTGAAATAAAATTCCATTGAAGTGTAGGAAAAGGTTTTGATTTTGGTTCTAAAAAGCACAATAAGATCAATGCTCCTAACATCATTAAACCGAATTTTTCAATTTTATAATTGATATTTGTCAACAGAAAAATAAAATAAATAACGGCCGATTCAAGAAAAATAATGAATCTCCAATTACTCACGAAAATTTTTCTGAGAAAGGGAATATCTTTTCTATTAATATGAAAAACCAATGCTAAAGAAAAGTAGAGTAGCGGATATAGATATGCTTTCGGAAATTCAACAATCATCAATGCACCAAAAACCAAAATTACCGGCAGGCTGACTTTCGGATTAAAATTAAAAATCCTGAAACTCTGATTAAATCTGAACTGGAAATGTTGGTAAATTTTATGCAATGAAATTTTTTTTATTTAAAGATGAATAAATCCGTTTAACTCTTCATTCATAGTTATTTTAAACAGCCAAAGATATAAAAACACTTCAAAATATCACTAAATAAGGAGAATTTAGAAAACAAAAAAGAGAAACTTGAAAGTTTCTCTTTTATAAATATTATTTTAAAATTACCATGGACTGATTCCTGTTTCATCTTCAATATCATTGCTGAAATATTGTCCGGTCGGAGCATTTTCGTCCGTTAAAGTGTGTTTAATAATAAATGAAGCCGCACTTTTAACAGAACCAGAACCACTATGATGATTAAAATCTGTCGCTGTGTATCCGGGATCAATCACATTTACCTTGAATTGCGATTCTCTCAATTCATAAGCTAAAGCGATGGTGTAAGCATTTAAAGCTGATTTTGACGGACCATAAGCTGCTCCTTTTACATGGTAATATTTCCAGTTTGGATCACTGTGTAAAGTTAAAGAACCTAATCCTGAAGTAATATTACTGATTCTCGGCTGTTCAGATTTTTTTAGTAAATCTAAAAAAAATTGAGTGACACTGATTACTCCAAAGAAATTGGTGTCAAAAACTTCCTGAATGTCTTTTATAGACGTTTCAATTGCGGTTTGCGGATTGATTCCCAATATTCCAGCATTATTGATAAGGATATCCAGTTTTCCTTGCTCGTTTTCGACAATGTTTTTAGCTTTTAGAATTGATTCAGGATCCGTAACATCAATTTCTATTGCTTTGATATTTTGAAATCCTTCTTGATTTAATTCTTTTACAACTTTTTCGCCTCTTGCAAGATTTCGGCTTCCTAAATAAACGAATAATCCTTTTTCTGAAAGTTGTTTTGCGGTTTCTAAGCCGATACTTCTGTTGGCTCCTGTAATTAATACTGTTTGCATTTTGTATGTTTTAATAATGGTGTAAAATTCCGCCATTAAAACAACGTGACATTTGCCATTTGGCAAAAAGAGAAGGTTTTGGTTGAAAGCAAAAAAACTTGAATTTGGAAGTTTACGTAATTAAGTATTCAACTAAAGAAAAAACCAAACAGTGAATCAATAAAATCCATCATCCAACATCCATTTTATAGCCGAATCCCTTTCCTGATTCTGCTTAAAGAAGACTGAGTAACTCCTAAATAGGAAGCAACATACGAAAGCGGAATTCTGTTAACCGTAGTCGGATAAATTTCAAGAAATTTTAAGTATCGTGTTGTTGCATCTTCAGAAACAAGCGGACTTCTTCTTTCTACTTTTTGAATCAAAGCTCGGGAAATAATTTTGTGAACAATGGCATCAAAACCAACGATTGTCTGTAAAAGTTCGAGCCAGTCTTTTCTTTCAAAAACAATCATTTTACAATCAGTAACTGCTTGAACATAAGCACTCGAACAGATTTGGTTGTCGAAACTTTCCAAATCTACGACTAGATTATTTTCTTCAATGAAATATTTTGTAATTTCTTCACTTTGATTATTGTAATAGCAAACGCGAAGAATTCCGTCCACAACAAAACCAACTTGTTTCGCAATTTTCCCGGCTTCTGAAAAATACTCTTCTTTAGAAAAATTAATTTCAGTTGCTTTACTGGTAATAAAATCAATTTGTTGTTGATTAAGATTTCCAAATTTTAAGATAAAATCAAATAATTCTTTCATGAATGCAATTTAGCTAAAGAAATTTTGACAGCATTTGCCATTTGGTAAAAAATAAAAGAGAAACCCGAAAGTTTCTCTTTATAAATTAGTTTTCCAAAATAGGAATCAAATGTTCCCAATTCAGCTGTTTTGCATAATCTAAAGGTGTCTTCCCTTTATTTGTTTTTAAATTTTTATCTGCTCCGGATTTGAGAAGAACTTCCACTGAACTTAAATTTCCGGCAATTGTTTCTCTGTGTAAAAGCGTAAATCCATCTTCATCAATATTGGTAAGCTCAGCAGGATAATCATTTAAAAACGTCACAAAACTTTCTTTCATATTTTTACTCATCGGATGTTCGATGAGGTTTTCAGGCTTATCTTTTTGTTCGTAGACTACTTCAATTTCATTAAAATCTCCAAAGTCAAGTTGCCATGCTTCATCATGGTCATTTCTTTCAGACTCCGACATATCGCTACGCATTTTTTGAATGGTAAATCCGCCGTACGCTTTCGGAATAGGTTCTGATGACGAAGAAAATAGCTTTGAAAGTCCTTTGTTTTTTTTCTGAGCAGGAATCATTGCAAAGAGCCAATCACTGATTTCATTCAAAGGAATTTCAAAATAATCACCGGGTTGTATTGTGGTAAGATTGTTTGGTTCGTTAATTAAAAATCCACTAACAGTATCTCCATCGAAATGAATATCATTCAGCCACATATGTTCTACAATTTCTTCTCCTGAATCGGGATGTTTCTCTGAAAACTGTGCTTTTACACACGCTAAATTCATGGCAGGAATGATTCTTCTTTGCTCCCACGAAATTTCTCTCCAGAAATATTTAAAGGTTTTACGTGCATTTTCATATGCTGCAATCATTTTTGGGTCGGTTCCGTCCGAGAAAATAAACGAGTTGTTTTCCATTGTATTGTAAAGATTTGTGATTTAGTTTGGAATGAACACCAAAAAACATTCTACCTAAAAGCTTTATGAATAGATAGATTTAATGTTTTGAATTACTAAAATACAGAAATAAATTAAACATAAGTTTAATTTTATTTATTTTAAAATTTTTTAACTATAAATTTTCCAAATCTTTCAGAAGATTTTCGGGGTTGTATTTATAACCTTCTGGAAGTTCTGAATTGTTGTTAAGAAAATATTCAAAATATAAAGGAGGTAAGCCTAGAGATTTTCTTCTTTTATCAAGATTTTTTATATCATCGTACGTTTGGTTCATACTCAATGTGCCAATTCCGCCAAGCTCATAAATAGCGGGAGCTTGTAAATTACTTGTAGAATTATCAAATTCTTCAAAATCAACAAAAAAATCTTTATTCACATTATCTTTTTCAATTTCTTTCTGAAGAAATGGTTTGAAGAAGTTCCATACAAAATTGTTTTCATTATAAGAGTCACGATGATGCCATAGTAAGACCCATGCTCTTGGTTCCCAACCATATTTTATGGTAAGCTCTTTCAGTTTTGTAATATTTACAGAGTCTACCTTATCAGATAATTTTAGAAAAGTATTTTCTTCTTCTCTTATAAGCTGATCTTTAGCAATAAGATTCTGAATTTCCATGTATGCTTTCGGATTTTTCAGTTCTCTGAAATATTGGTTTTCGAAATCATTATATTGATCCAAAACCTCTTTCATTTCTTTAGAGTCTTGATATGGTTTTAAACTTTTATATTCTTTTATAAAATCCAAAGGAGCCTGCTGCTTAGTAATGCTTTTAATTAGAAGATTTTTAGCAGTATTTTTTTTATCGAGTTTAAATGCAATAGAAGCCGCACTGAGATAATCGTAGCTATTTATCTTGGAATTAAAATCTATGGCTTTTAAATAACAGTCAAGAGCTTTTTTATCATTTTTCAGATGAGCGTAATATTGTGCTAAATAGATTTGCTTTTGTGATTTGAAAACGTTTTGAGCTGAAATTAAAGGGAATACCAATAGAATGAGTAATGGAATAATCTTTTTCATAAGTGTGTTTTTTGTTTTTAAATTTATTAAAGTTTTCTTTTATATTGAGTTTTCTTTTTTCATAAATTCAATCCATTCTTTCAACAGTATTTTTAAATCAATGAGTGGAATCGTAAAATCATTATTAAAAATTGCATTTGGTGGATCAAATCGTAATTCACTAAATCCAAAATCAGGTAGAAAAATTTCATCATAATATTCATCCTTTAAAACTGCGTCAATTTCTTTTATTAAATAAGGAGATTCTAATCTAAATGTTTGAAGCAAATCTGCGGCACAGTATGACCCTGGAATTGTAGAATATTCACACCTAAAGTCATTATAGTTTTTAAGAATAACTCTTTTAAAAGTAAGACCATATTTTTCAGACATTTTCATAACTAAACATCCTTTATAAAATCCTCGAATTCATAATAAAACCTTTCAAAGCCATCCATCTTTTCAACGAAGAATTCAAAAGCTTCCTGCCATGTGTTTTTATTGAAAACAGAAATTCCCTCTTTTTCAACCCAGATTCTGCTGATGACTTTACCGTTTTCCAGTGTGTAAAATTCTTCTTTATGGAAATCTCCGATGTAATCTTTTAACATATCTTCAAGCGACCAGATTTTATTGTAATAGGCATCTCTGAAAACTTCATCTTTCATTTCAATATCCAAAGAAACCTCGGCTTTTTTCTTATCAGCATAAAATTTAAAAGAAAAATCTTTGATTTTAGTATCGTACAAAATCCATTTCCTCGGAAAAGATTTCCCAAAGGCCGTCCAAAATTCTTTCTTTAATTTTTGAGCTTCTTCTTTACTAAACATAAGGCAAATTTAAGTAAAAAGAGCCAAGTAAAAGGCAAAAGAAAGAAGTATAAGAAATTCAAATTTAGTAACAATTCCTTATAAACTTTTGATGTTGCTATCTCGCTTGGCTCTTTTTACTTTTGCCTTGTTTCTTTACCAAAACTTTTCCTATTTTTGCTGAAATGCTGTCTAAAAAATCTCAATATGCTTTTAAGGCGCTTTCATATCTCGTAGAAAAGAGAAATGATGGCCCGATTCTTATTTCAGAAATCGCAGAACACAAGAAAATTCCGTTGAAATTTCTTGAAAATATCTTGCTCGAACTGAAAAAAGCAGATATTCTCGACAGTAAAAAAGGAAAAGGAGGTGGTTATTTTTTTAAGGAAGACCCACAGAATGTAAAACTGGCAAAGATTATCCGTTTAGTAAACGGTCCGATTGCACTTTTACCTTGTGTGAGCCTGAATTTCTACGAAAAATGTGAAGATTGCAACGAAGAACACTGCAGTTTGCATGACGTTTTAATTGAAGTAAGAGATGCATCGCTCAAGATTCTGGAAGAGAAAACTTTGCTGGATTTAATCGATTAAATAAATCATAAATTTCAAATTCATAAGTCTACTTATTTGGTGGGATAATATTTTTGTTCGATATTTGCTGATATCAAACAGAAAATTATGTTTTCAAAAGAAGATATAAATACCTTACAACAGCTTAGTTTAGAAGACGGATTACATTTTATTTCATCTAAAATTTCTGAAGGAGTGGTATTTTCAACTTCGCTTGGTCAGGAAGATCAGGTGATCACCGATGTTATTTTTAAAAATGATTTGCCGATTAAAGTTTTCACTTTAGATACCGGTAGACTTTTTTACGAGCATTACGATTTACTTTCAAAAAACAATTCACGTTACAAGAAAAAAACAGAAGTATATTTTCCTGAATCTTCCGATGTAGAAAAATATGTCGTTGAAAAAGGAATCAACGCGTTCTATCATTCCGTAGAAAACAGAAAGGAATGTTGTTTCATCCGAAAGGTAAAACCTTTAAACAGAGCTTTAGAAAATGCCAAAGTCTGGATTACCGGACTTCGTGCGGAACAATCGGAAAACCGTGAAAATATGCCGATTTTGGAATGGGATGAAGAAAGAAATTTATACAAATATAATCCACTTATCAATTGGACCTATCAGGATGTTTTAAATTATTTAGAACAGAATAAAGTTCAGGAATTGGCTTTACATAAAAAGGGTTTCATCAGTGTTGGTTGTCAACCTTGCACACGAGCAATCTTGGAAGGCGAAAATCCTAGAGCCGGACGTTGGTGGTGGGAAACTTCACAAAAAGAATGCGGTCTGCATTCACATTAATTCACATTTAATCTTTTAAATCATAATGAGTGACTATAAACTAAATTATCTCGAACAGTTAGAGGCTGAAAGCATTTACATCATGCGTGAAATTGCGGCTCAGTTTGAAAAACCTGCCTTGCTTTTCAGTGGCGGAAAAGATTCGATTACGTTGGTTCATCTGGCTAAAAAAGCTTTTGCTCCGATGAAAATTCCTTTTCCTTTTGTGCATATTGATACGGGACACAATTTTCCGGAAGCACTGCAGTTCAGAGATTATTTTGCCGAAAGTCTTGGTGCCAAATTAATCGTTCGAAAAGTAGAAGATACGATTAAAGCTAAAAATTTAACCGAACCCAAAGGAAAATTTGCTTCAAGAAACTGGTTACAAACCCATACATTATTAGATACAATTGAAGAATTTCAGTTTGATGCCTGTATTGGCGGAGCGAGAAGAGATGAAGAAAAAGCAAGGGCAAAAGAGCGTTTTTTCTCAGTTCGTGATGAGTTCGGACAGTGGGATCCGAAACTTCAGCGTCCCGAATTGTGGAACATCTACAATGGGCGAATCAATAAAGGCGAAAACGTAAGAGTTTTCCCGATTTCAAACTGGACGGAACTCGATGTCTGGAATTATATTAAGAAAGAAAATATTCAGCTTCCATCAATTTATTTTGCTCACGACCGTGATGTGATAGAATATGACGGACAGTTGATTGCCGTTTCAGATTTTATCCAAATTGATGAAAATGATACAATTGTCAATAAGAAAGTTCGTTACAGAACCGTTGGTGACATGACTTGTACTGCCGCCGTTGAAAGTTCAGCTGAAACATTGGATGAGGTTGTGAACGAAATTACGGCTTCGAAAATTTCCGAGCGTGGTGAAACCCGAATCGACGATAAAGTAACAGAAGCGGCGATGGAAGACAGAAAAAAAGGAGGATATTTTTAATATAAATGATGAGCGATAATTGATCAATGATCATTCATCAATTATCATTAATAAATAAACTTATGGACATACTAAGATTTATCACCGCAGGAAGCGTAGACGACGGCAAAAGTACGCTGATCGGAAGACTTCTCTACGACAGCAAAAATATACTTATTGACCAGCTTGAAACGTTGGAAAAACAGTCAAAAAATAAAAACGAAAACGGAATTGATCTTGCGATTTTAACAGACGGTTTGAGAGCTGAAAGAGAGCAGGGAATCACGATTGATGTCGCTTACCGGTATTTTTCGACACCAAAAAGAAAATTTATTATTGCAGATGCTCCGGGACATATTCAGTACACCCGAAATATGATTACGGGAGCTTCTAATTCTCAATTGATTGTGATTTTGATTGATGCAAGACAAGGTGTGATTGAGCAGACCAGAAGGCATTCGATTATTGCGTCATTACTAAAAATGAAAAACGTTGTGGTTGCCATCAATAAAATGGATCTCGTTGATTACTCTGAAGAAGTTTTTAATGATATTAAAGCACAATACGAACTGGTTGCTCAAAAACTGAAGTTGGAAAACGTTAATTATTTTCCAATTTCGGCATTTCATGGAGATAATGTTGTTTCTAAATCTAAGAAAACCGATTGGTATGACGGAGAAGCACTTTTAGACTTTCTTGAAAATGTAGAAATTAACAGAAATCAGGAAAATGAAAACCCAAGATTTCAGGTGCAGTATGTGATTCGTCCACAAACCGATGAACTGCATGATTACAGAGGTTACGCCGGAGAAGTGATTTCGGGAATTTATAAAAAAGGAGATGATATTACTGTTCTGCCACAAAATATTCAGACCAAAATTTCAAAAATTGAAACAGGAGGAAGAGAGGCAGATTTTGTCTTTACCAATCAACCTGCGGTAATTCATATTGAAGATGATATTGACATCAGTCGTGGAGATTTTTTAGTGAAAACCAGTCAACAACCCAAAGTTAAAAATGAATTTGAAGCTGTTGTTTGCTGGCTCGATAAGAAAGAACTGAATGAAGGCAACAAATATTTTATTCAGCATAAAAGCAAAACTTTAAAAGCAATTGTAAAAGAGATTGAATATAAAATCGATGTCAATACTTTAGAGCAAATTCCAATTACAGAAAGCATTAAGCTGAATGAAGTTGTTAAATTGAGATTAAAAACTGCGTCGCCTTTGGTTTTTGATAGTTTTGAAGAAAGTAAATCAACGGGAAATGCCATCTTGATTGATGAAACGAGTAATTCGACAGTGGGGGCGGTAATGATTTTATAGGTTTTGATTAAACACTTGATGATATGGTAATTACTCCGAAAATTCAGTTCAGACTTAATGTACTTCTGATAACCGTTGTTGTTTTGGTTATTGCATTTCTTTCGCTTTATAGTTTAGGATATTTAGATGAACTTCAGGTTACCCTCGCCAAAGATAATTATATTTTTTACTGGATGCTTTTGGTAGGAGTTTTTGCCGAAATTGTTGCAGGCTCAATGGGTATGGGGTATGGCGTAATTTGTACGACAACACTTTTGTTTTTGGGAATCCCGCCGCATGCGGTAAGTGCAAGTATTCATTCTGCGGAAAGTTTTACAACGGCAGCCGGAAGCATCAGTCATATCAAGCTGAAAAATGTGAGTAAAAGTTTGGTTAAAAAATTAGCCATTCCTGCCGTCATCGGAGCCATTCTCGGAGCTATTTCTCTGACTTATTTGGGTGAATATTATTCTAAAATTACAAAAACTGTCATTTCTTTTTACACTCTGTATCTTGGTTTTAAAATTTTCTCAAATGCTTTTAAGCCAAAACAGAATAAAGCTTTAAAAAGAAAAACAAATCTCACGAGATTGGGCATCATTGGCGGTTTTATCGATTCTTTTGCCGGTGGAGGATGGGGACCGTTGGTTACGGGAACTTTAATAAAAAATGCTTTTACTCCAAGGTTTGCGGTGGGAAGTTCGACGGTTGCTAAATTTATTTTAACGATTACCGCTGCTGTAACTTTCTTTTTTACTTTAGGAATTCAGCATTGGAATATTATTCTCGGACTTCTAATTGGCGGAATAATTACCGCACCATTTTCCGCAATGCTGACTGCCAAACTTCCTGTGAAAAGTATGTTTGTCGTCATCGGGATTTTAGTAATTGTAATGAGCTCAATCACGATTTTTAAATCGGTTTTTTAATTCAAGATTTAAAATTTAAAGTTCAAGCTTTAGCTTGTCATCTGAATGTATTACAAACATTAGCTGAGTGAAACGTCTTTGCGAACGGAAAATATACAAGCTGATATTAAAAAAACTTTGCGCCCTTTGCGTTTAAAATAAAGACATTATCTTTTTTTGTGAAAAATTTAGCAGAATTGTTTTTAAACTAAAATCAAAAATAATTTACATTTACAGCCTAAAAATAACACATGAATTTACATATTGTTGCGCTGTTCAGATTTAAAGAGAATCATTTGATGGAAGCAGTTGAATTATTTCAGACCTTAGTAAGAGAAACTAGAAAAGAAGCAGGTTGCCTTCAATACGACCTTATCGAAGACAAAGACAACAAAGGAACTTTTTTTCTTGTTGAACTGTGGGAAAGTGTAGAGCATCACAATGCACACAACGGAACAGATCATTTAATGGAATTCAGAAAAAATGCTTCTAAAATCTCTGAAGAATCAGCCCAGGTTTATAAAGGATTTAAAATCTATTAATTATTTTGCTAGATGCTAAAAATTCAAAAGGCAGTTTCATCATTTTTGAAACTGCCTTTTTATTAGAAAAAATAGAAAGTATTAATTTTTGATAAATTTCGATTTCTGAATTTTACCATCTTTGGTTTTGATTAAAACAAAATAAACTCCGGTTTGGATGGTGGTGATGTCGAATTTATTATTTTCTACAGCTCCCTCTGCAATTCTTGAGCCTGTCGCTGAATAAATTTCTATGGATTTAGGGCTTTCTTTTCCTACAAACTGTAACGCTGTATTCTGATTGTTGATGACGAATCTGATTTGACCAGATGATTTTTTAATATCAGATGTTGCCAAAACCGATGAGGTATTGTATTTGATATTATCAATTGCTAAAGCAGCATGCGAAACACCTGAACCGGGAGCCCCCATTAACTGAGGGTTTCTGAATCTGAAAACAATGTATTGCTTTGTAGAAGCTGGTATCGTAACTGGAGTAATTGCTGGTGTATTTGTCGCTGTAAAAGTAAAAGTTTGCAAAAGCTCATAAGAAGCCGGAACACCGTTGTTTGGAACAAGATTTTCCGGATTGTCTACTAATCCTATTTCAAGAGTGGATCCACCTGTAGGAGTTGCAGTAAAAATTACTTGTTTAGTGCCGTCTGGAGCAGTAATCTGTGGTGAAATTAAAAAAACATCCGTGCTGGTTGAGCCTGCTGCATAAAATTGAGCATATTTATTACCACTACCTTGATCTACGTAAACAGTATGCGGTGCACTGGCAAGAACTTTTTTAGTCCATCCGTTTACAAGGTTGTTATAGTTTGCAGGAGTAGATATTACAGCACTTTCAAAGTTCTCATCAATTGTTGCTACTTGAGCATTGGCATTTACAGCTGAAAATAGTAAAGTTCCGAAAAGTAGTTTTAGTTTCATAACTATTTATTATTTAGAATTATTCTACAAAAATATATATTAATTTTTAAACATTCTAAATAAAAATATGATTTTTATCTTGTTTAGAATTTTCTATTGAAATTAGCCATAAAAATTAGTGTGTTAATATATTGATTACTAATATTTTGTGATTATTAAATATTGTACTTTTATTAAATCTTTAACAAATTTATTAAAACAGTAATATATTTATTGGTGTATTTATTTTTAACTATTCTAAATAAAACATATATTTGTCGAAAATTTTAGAACTCATGAAGAAGAAAGTGCTCTCTGTCGTTTCATTATCTGCTGTTTTTTGGATCAATGCTCAGGAAAGAGATTCTCTCAATCAGAAAAAAATAGAGGAAGTCGTTATTACAGGTCAGTACACACAGCAGTCTATTAATAAATCAATCTATAAAGTTGAGGTAATTGATGTAATGCAGATCAAAAATATGGCAGTAACGAATGCAGCAGAAGTTCTTAATCAAAATCTTAATATTCTTGTTGAGCCTAATTCCGGAACCGGAGATTCTAATGCGAATATTTTAGGACTGAACGGGCAGTATACAAAAGTTCTTATTGATAATATTCCTGTTGTTAGTGATCAGGGAATGGGCAACCTCGTAGATCTTTCAAAAATCAATGTTAATAATATCGAGAGAATAGAGATTGTAAAAGGTTCGATGGGTGTAGAGTACGGGAATAATGCTGTTGCTGGAGTCATCAATATTATTACGAAGAAAAATTATTCTAAAAAGTTTAATGCTCAAATCAGCTTACAGGAAGAAACTGTAAATAAAGATTATGACTGGTTCAAAAAAGGCGAAGGAAGGCATCTCCAAACTCTTAATTTAGGATACAGAATTTCAGATCATTGGACGGTTACCGCAGATATTAACCATAATGATTTTCAGGGATATAAAGGAAATTTGAGAGGGTATAAATATCTTAATAAAGGCGATGAAAAACTTCGCGGCAATGAATGGCTTCCAAAAGACCAACTGATCACAAATGCGGCGATTCGCTATGCTAAAGGTAAAACCTCTTTGTTTTATAAAATAAATTTTTTGACTGAGAAAATAAATTTTTACGATAACAATTTAACCGATCTTCCTCTTGGTAATGGTAACAGAACATACACTGCTAATGATGTAGACTATTTTACAACCAGATGGATTCACCAGTTTAATATTCAAACGACAATAGGTTCAAGAATTCACTATAACGGAGATTTTTCTTACCAGACTCAGGAAAGAAAATCACAAAATTATATCTATGACGTTCCAAACAGACAGGTACTTTCGAAAGAAGATAAATCTACGTTCTACGATTCAAAAATATTTTATTCCAGAGGGATGTTCAGTAACTTCGTGAACAGTGAGAAAATTAATTTCCAGTTGGGTTATGAATTAGATCATACAAGTGGTTTTGCTGCTGCTTCTACATTTGAATCTAATAATAATGGGATCAATATCAACAGAACAATTTTTAATTATGCAAATTTCCTTTCTGCCGAATGGAAAGTAAATGACAAGCTTTCTCTTCGTCCCGGTGTAAGGTTAGCCCTGAGTGATAAATTTGATTCTCAGTATAATTATTCGGTAACAGCTAAATACAATACATCACAGAAATCTGATCTTCGTGCGGTTTTTGGTTCTGCCAACAGGTTTCCTACCTACGATGAGCTGTATACCTATGTTGTCGACAACAATCATGACATTAGAGGAAATGAAAATTTAAATCCTGAAACCGGTTATTCTGCAGGATTATTCTGGGATTATAATACTGTGAGTTCTGCTGACTGGAAGTTTAATTTAAGTCTTTCAGGAATGTACCTTGACGTAAAGGACAGGATTGAAAATGTTATTATAAATAATCAGCCTCTTCGATTTACTTATCTCAATGTAGATAATTATAAATCGATGGTTTTTGGAGCAGGAATAAATCTTGGAAAGAAAAACTTTTCAATCAACACAGGAGTTTCCGTAATGGGAATTTCACAGAGCTTAAGTACAGGCCAGGTAAGCTCGCCAACAGATTATAATTATTATGCTGAAGCTAATGTGGGAGCGAATTATACGCTAGACAAAACAAAAACCTTATTTGCTTTATACTACAAATATACAGGTAAAAGAAAGCAATATACCCATAGATCTTCAATGAATATTTCTACAGATCCGGGACAGTATGTTCTTGGTGAAATGGAAGCTTTTAACATGATGAATTTTACAGTAAGCCAGCCATTTTTCAATAATCATTTTGAAGTAAGTGCCGGTGTGAAAAATATATTTGATGTTTCATCTATCAGAAATACTGTTCTTGCAGGTGATGCTCACACTGCGGCCACCGGAAATCAAAATCTTTTCTATGGAAGAAGCTATTTTGTTCGATTAAATTATAATTTTTAAATAAAATTACATGAAAAAATTACTATTCTGTCTGCTTGCAGGTGCATCTATAATTTCTCAGTCGTGTATTAATGATAATGAAGATCCTATTGCAGTTCCGCCCATTGAAGGGCAGACTGTAGAACCTTCCGTAGGAGGAGGAGCTCAACCTAATCAGGTTTGGATAGATCTGAGCGAAACAGATAGTCAGGGAAATCCTAAACAAACGTTCAACAGAAGAACAGACTGGGATCTTGCATTTTATACCGGAAATGAGTTTAAAGTTGTACTCAATTCATCTATTGCTATGGGTGCAGGTAAAGGTCCTAATCTAAATGATCTTACGCAGGTAAACGAAATAAATGCTAAACCATTTACAGATCTAATTCAGGTAGCTAATTTTGATGCAGGGAATGAAATTTATATTGATGATGTAAAAGGAAATTTTCCGACTTCTACAACAGCTATCGGAGAAGTAAAAGCAAATGATGCTGAAAATGGTATTTATCTGATTAATATGGGTAAAGATATATACGCTGGAACTGTTCCTTCCGGATCGGCACTTACAGGAGGTGATCTTAGAGGTTGGATGAAGGTACAGATCGTGAGAAACGGTGAAGGATATAAAATTAAATATGCAGAGCTAAACTCTAATGTCATCAAAGAAGCAGTAATCACAAAAAATAATGCATACAATTTCAAATTTTTCAGTCTGAAAAATAATGCTGAAGTTTCTGTACAGCCGGAGAAGAAAAAATGGGATATATCATTTACTGTCTTTACCAATATTTTTGAAGGAGCAGGAAGCTATGTTTATGCAGATTTTGTTACTCACAATATTATGGGTGGTGCAGGAGCGTATGAAGAGAAAGTTACAGCTCCAATGACAGCTACAGAGGCTTTTAACAATTTCAAAGCATCAGATATTGATAACTCCAAATTTGTTTATAACGATCAGCGTACAATAGGAGGGAATTGGAGAACAGCAAGCCCGTCGGGATCAGCAGTAAACAATAGCGTTTTTTATATTATTAAAGATCCGAACGGGTATTATTTTAAATTAAAATTCATGAGGTTATCAAGTCCGGATGGGGAACGTGGAAGACCGCAATTTGAGTTTAAACCTCTTTAATTTAAGTAAAATCAAATAATAATCAGTATAAAAATGAAAAAATTCTTACTTGCAGCTTCAGTTTTAATGGCAGTGTATTCTTGCAAAAAAGAAGTGCAGAAACCTACCGAAAACGGAAATGAACTTGTTGCTGAAACTCCTAAAACGAACAATAAAATAGTAACTTTAAACGGTGGAATTACAGAAATCGTTGCCGCTTTAGGGTACGAAAAAGAAATTGTAGCAACAGATGTTACAAGCACATACCCTGAATCTTTAAAAAAAACTTCAGAAAATTTAGGTCACGTAAGATCGATTACCATTGAGCCGATCATGGCGGTAAGTCCTACTTTGATTTTAGCCTCAGATAAAGATATTAACCCCGAATTGATGGGGAAAATAAAAGCTTCAGGAATTAAAACCGAAACTTTTAAACAGGAATATACAGTCGAAGGAACTAAAAAATTAATAGAAAATGTTGCAAAAGCAATTGGTAATGCAGATTATCAGAAATTAAACGATAAAATTGATGCTGATTTAAAGCAAATTCAGCCAATGGCTAAAAAACCGAAAGTCTTATTCATCTACGCAAGAGGAAATATGATGATGGTTTCAGGAAAAAATACACCAATGGCCGCTTTGATTAGTCTTGCAGGAGGTGAAAACGCAATTAATGATTTTGAAGATTTCAAACCTTTAACTCCGGAAGCCGTGGTAAAAGCCAATCCGGACGTATTATTCTTTTTCTCATCAGGTCTTGAAAGTTCCGGTGGAAATAAAGGCGCTTTGGAAATGCCGGGAGTTTCTCAGACAAACGCAGGTAAAAATAAGAGAATTATCGCTATGGACGGAGGCTTGGTTTCAGGTTTCGGACCTAGATTGGGTGAAGCTGCAGTTGGATTAAACAAACTATTAGTTGAAAACACAAAATAAATTATACTTTTTTTTCATTACAAGTGTCCTTTTGCTGGTTTTACTGGCAATTGTGGCACTTTATGTTGGCGTTTATGATTTTAATGGCGTTTCTCCTTTTACTGTTTTAAGTCAGTTTATTCAGGGTGATGCGAATTTGAAGCTTAGTGACAAATATGTGATCTGGGATGTGAGAGCATCCCGAATTGTGATGGCAATTCTGGTGGGAAGTATGTTGGCGGTTTCGGGAACAAGCTTACAGGGATTATTCAAAAATCCTTTAGCGACGGGAGATTTAATCGGTCTTACATCGGGAGCAACTTTACTTGCCGCAATTTCAATTGTTTTAGGAGGGCATTTTAAAGAATATCTTCCTGAGATGGTTCAGTTTTCACTTACGGGTATCTCAGCTTTTGTTGGAGCATTGTTAGCAATGATGCTCGTCTACAGAATTTCTACAAGTGGCGGAAAAACAAATGTAGTGATGATGTTGCTTAGTGGCGTTGCCATTACGGCAATCGGTTTTTCAATTACAGGTTTTTTGATCTATATATCCAAAGACGAGCAGTTGAGAGACCTCACTTTCTGGAATATGGGAAGTTTAGCTGCTGCGACATGGACTAAAAATATTGTTTTGACTATCGTTGCAATCATTTCTTACACGATTCTTCTTCCAAAAGGAAAAGCTTTAAATGCGATGATGTTGGGCGAAAAAGATGCGCAACATTTAGGAATTAATGTTGAAAGACTGAAGAAACAGATTGTTATTGTAACGGCTTTAATGGTTGGAACATGCGTTGCTTTTTCAGGAACGATTGGCTTTGTAGGTTTGATTGTGCCTTACATTTTGAGGCTTTTATTTAAATCAAATTACACCTTCATTTTGCCTTTGTCTGCAGTTTGCGGAAGTATTTTGCTTTTGGTTGCCGATACATTCAGCAGAAGTATAGTGCAGCCTTCGGAATTACCTATTGGTATTTTGACGGCATTAATGGGAGGTCCGATTTTCATAGCTATTTTAATTAAATTTAAAAAATCACTCTAATGTTAAAGGCACGTCAGATTGATTATAAACATAAAGAATTTTTTATTCTGAACGATGTAAATGTTTCACTCAATTATGGTGAATTTTTAGCTATAGTGGGACCTAATGGAGCCGGAAAGTCAAGTTTGCTGAGTATTTTGGCAAATGAGGTGAAAAACAGAAAGCAAAAAATACTTTTTAAAGATAAAGATATTGCTGACTGGGATGTGAGAGAATTGTCATTGCATAAAGCTAAATTTTCTCAGCACAATTCCAATGAAATTCCTTTGCAGGTAAAGGATGTCGTAATGATGGGACGTTATCCCTATTTTGATTCCCAACCAAAGCAGGAAGACCTGGAAGCCATGAATAAATTGATGCACGAAACCGATGTTTATCACCTTAAAGAAAGAGATTACAATACTTTGTCGGGCGGTGAGAAACAAAGAGTACATCTTTCGCGAGTAATGGCTCAGCTTGAAAATGAAATTGAGCAGAAGCTTGTCTTTCTTGATGAGCCACTAAATAATCTCGATGTGAAACATCAGTACAAAGCTTTAGAAATCATTAAAAAATTCACCAATAATGCCAATTCGGCTATTGTGGTTTTACATGACCTTAATCTTGCTGCTCAGTTTGCAGACAAAATTTTATTAATGAAAGGCGGTAAAGTTTCAGCGTATGGAACTCCGGAAGAAGTATTTACTTCCGACAATATTTCGCAGGCTTACAATTTCCCATGCACCATTTGTGCACACCCTGTGAATGCAAACCCGATGATTATTTTTGGATAATGGAAGAAAAAGATTTAAAAATATTAGCACAGCATCTCGCCAATCCGCAAGGTGAAAAAGGAATCGAAATCGGTGAAATGATGAACGCCACCAATATCGGGATGACTTTGGAAAGTATCAAAACGCTTCTGATTGAAGACGGCGAACACATTCTCGAAATCGGTCATGGAAATGCGGGACATCTTAAAAATATTTTAGATAAAGCCAAAGAACTGAAATACACAGGAATTGATATTTCTGAAACCATGAATAAAGAAGCCCGGAATCTGAATCTGGAATTTAAAGATCAGGCTGAATTTATTTTGTATGAAGGGAAAAAGCTTCCTTTTGAAGATGAGGTGTTCGATAAAATATTTACGGTAAACACTGTTTATTTCTGGGAAAATCCTGTTGAGTTTCTGAATGAAATTTACAGAGTTTTAAAAGATAACGGAACATTTGTTTTAACATTTGGTCAGAAAGACTTCATGGAGAAATTACCTTTCACCGTATTCGATTTTAAGCTTTACAACAATTCCGAAATGGAAGAACTGATTTCTCAGAGCCATTTTAAAAGAATGAAAATTTCCGAAAAAGAAGAAGAAATAAAAAGCAAAACCGGTGATGAAACCATTAAAAGAATATATACAGTTTTAACCATAAAAAAATAAATATAATGAATACAATAGTTAACGATTTAAAGGTAAAATGGGAAGCTCTGAAAGCAGAAAACCCACATTTAAGAATAAGAAATGCTGCAGATCAGTTGGGAGTAAGCGAAGCTGAATTATTGACAACAAATGTAGGAGAGGGAGTAACCGTTTTAAAACCTGAATTCCAGAATATCCTTACTGAAGTTGAAAAATTAGGCAAAGTAATGGCACTTACAAGAAATGATGAATGTGTTCACGAAAGAAAAGGAACTTATCTTAATGGTGATTTCAGCAGTCCTCATGCGCAGCTTTTCGTAGGTGAAGATATTGATTTGAGAATTTTTATGAACCACTGGAAGTTTGCTTTCGCAGTTATAGAAGGCGATAAAAAAAGCCTACAGTTCTTCGGAAAGGATGGGTTGGCTCTTCATAAAATTTATCTTACAAAAGACAGCAATGTTGAAGCGTTTGATATGATCGTTGATCAATTTAAAGCTGAAAACCAGAACGAAGCTTCAGAATTTGAAACGGTAGCTCCAAAAGCTCCTGAAAAAGCAGATTCGGAGATTGATGCTGAAGGTTTCAAAAAAGCATGGACAGAATTAAAAGATACCCACGATTTCTTTATGATGACCAGAAAATTCGGAGTGTCGAGAACTCAGGCTTTGAGACTGGCTCCTGAAGGTTATGCAAAAAAAATTGATCCTTCGAAAGTGGTAAATGTGCTGGAAGATGCTTCAGAAAAAGAACTTCCGATCATGATTTTTGTCGGAAACAGAGGGATTATCCAGATCCACACAGGAAATGTGAAGAAAACTTTGTGGCATCAGCAATGGTTCAATGTAATGGATCCTGATTTCAACCTGCATTTAGATGTTACTAAAATTGCCGAAGCATGGATTGTGAAAAAGCCTACTGAAGACGGCGAAGTAACTGCAATTGAGGTATTCAACAAAGACGGTGAATTTATCGTACAGTTTTTCGGAAAAAGAAAACCGGGAATCCCTGAACTACAGGAATGGAAAGATCTTGTAGCAGATTTAGAAAAATAAGAATTAATTGATTTGCCTGGACCGTTTTGTATGAAAATTCAAAGCGGTCTTTTTTTTAACTTAATATTTTACCACAAAAGTCACAAAAGTTTTTTTAATATAAATACTTAATCCTAACTTTATTTCTTGTTAAGAGCGCTAAAGCTTTTAGAAAATCTTTGATTTTCTGAACTTGTTTGAACTTTTTGCAGAATGTTATTAAACTTAAAATGGCTGAAGTGTTATCATCTTTTGTGACTTTTGTGGTTGAAAAGATTGTGATATTTGTGAAAGACATTCGTGTTATTCGTGTTTAAAAAAATTAAAATGAAAAATATATTTATAGCCCTATTAGTTTTCGGTTTTTCTGTTATCAATGCACAGGATTTTAAACCTTATCAGTTCTATAATAAAAAAGGTAAAGCCGTTAAAACAGAGAAGCTTGTCAAGGAACTAGCAGATTACGACGTTGTTTTCTTTGGGGAGCTGCACAACAATTCAATTGTTCACTGGCTTCAGTTGAAAGTTACGGAAGCTTTGTACGAGAAAAAAAACAAACAGATCACTTTGGGAGCCGAAATGTTTGAAAGAGACAATCAGGTTCAGCTTAACAAATATCTTTCGGGTAAAATTGATGCTAAAAACCTGAAAGATTCGGTCCGTTTGTGGAATAATTATACGACAGATTATAAACCATTGGTCGATTTTGCAAAAGATAAAAACCTGAATTTCATTGCAACCAATATTCCGAGAAAATATGCTTCACAAACTGCAAAAGAAGGTTTGGAATCTTTAAATAAACTCAGTGAAAAAGAAAAATCTTACATCGCTCAGTTGCCGATCACTGTGACGTTAGAAACTCCCGGCTATCCGGAAATGAAAAAAATGATGGGTGATCACGCAGAAGGAACTAAAGTCATGAATTTTATTTCGGCTCAGGCAACGAAAGATGCTACAATGGCAGAGTCTATTCTTAAAAACCTGCAACCCGGAAAAACATTCATCCATTACAACGGAAACTTTCACAGCAAAGAATTTGGAGGAATTTATTGGTATATCAAACAGAAAAATCCGAATCTGAAAATGGCGGTGATCTCTGTTTTTGAATCTGAAGATGCCGAATTAAAAATTCCTGAAAAAGAGTATATTCCAACAGACTTTAATCTGATTGTACCGGCGGATATGACGAAAACGTACTAAAAAGAGCCAAGTAAAAAGTAAAAAGAAACAAGTTTAGCTCGACGAAGATTGAGCAAATTAAGCAGAAAAATCTGCGAAATCTCCTAAATTTGCGAGAGAAAAAAATGGTGAGGTCTGTCATTCAGGCTGTGTCAGAATGACAAATTGAAATATTCAATAGAAACGGGCTTTAGCCCGTTTTTTAATTTGAAAAATTCCATGGCTTTAGCCAAAACCTAAAAAACATGCTCTATCTTTGTTCAACATTCTTTAAAAATGAAAAAAATCTCTATACTTTTTGTTCTGTTCATCGGACTTATCAACGCACAAAAATTCACAAAATCTGAAATTTCATTGATCAATCAGGGTAATATCAATTCAGCGTTACCGATTTATCAGACAACAGATGAACACCAACATAAAACTTTACTGAGTCTTTCCACAGAAATTGATCCGCTTGATAAAAACACGGCAATTTTGGTAAAAAGAATGAAAGAATCTCTATTATCTACCGACGGTGGAGTAGGAATTGCCGCTCCGCAAGTGGGAATCAACAGAAAAGTGATTTGGGTACAGCGTTTCGACAAAGAAGGCGAACCGTTAGAATATTTTCTGAATCCTGTCATTACCTGGAGATCAGAATTACAGAATCTCGGTCCGGAAGGAGATTTGTCAATTCCCGAGTTCAGAGACCAGTTTTACCGAAGCAAAGTTATTCAGCTGGAATATGTAGATTTGAAAGGACAAAAATTTTCAGAAATGGTAGAAGGCTTTACCGCAGTAATTTTCCAGCACGAAATCGATCATCTTTTCGGAATCTTAATTTCAGATAAAAAGAAAAAAGAGGAGAATGATTCTTATCAACCTGTGGATGCGTTTAAGAAGAGTGATTCTGTAAGGAGGTAATCTTTTTAATTATAATAGTTATTTATGTTGTTGAAATAACCATTTTGGAATTTCATCACTTAAGAGCAAAGGAATTGTAATATTATCGTGAGTGAGCTCTGTAAAGGTTTTAAAAATTAATTTCTTATTGTTTTTCATTTTGGTAAATAATTCTTCGCTTCCTTGATAAGGGTTGGAAGTATCTTTTTGTCCGTGAATTAAAAAGATATTTTTATTTTTCCATGCTTTCAAATTTGAAAAATCGGGCACGGCAGCTACAGAAACTATTGCTGCGAATTTTTCGGGCCTCAAATTCATTAAGTTTTGTGCAGTAGAAGCGCCCATTGAATATCCTATTAAATAAATTCGATATTTATCAATCGGGTAATTTTTCTCAATTTCATTTAATAACTCTAAAATTTGATGCGCATAATCACTTGGTTTTGAGGTGAGAATACCTTCCGGATTTTCAGAATATATAGAAGAACGCTGATTAAACTGAGGGGCTAAAACAAATGCATTGTATTGATTGTAAACTTCCTCTCTAATCCATATTTTGGTTAAATGTTCAAGCTGTTTTTCATTATCATTCCCAATTCTTGAAGAATTATGAAATGCTATTATAATTGGATATTTCTTGTTCTTGTCATAGTTTTTAGGGAACAATAATCGATAAGGAAGCTCTTTTGAACTATTCTTGTAAACAAATTTTTTAAACTGATCAGTTGGAATTTTGTTGATAGCATTTCTTGTTTGGATAAAAATTGTGCTGTCAATTTTAGTTTGGTCAAAAGTATGAATTTGTGCTTTTAAAAAACCTGAAAGATTAATGAAAAGAAGAAACAATAAAAGAGATGTAAATTTTTTATACATATAAAATTTATGATTTAAATAAATATAAAACTAATTTCAATAGAAAAATCAATACTTCTTAATCTGCACACTCGAAACATTCCTTATTTTAATCTTTTTACCAACTTTTTTAAGCAATCCTGTTTCAGGAGCTCTTTTAAATACAGCCACATTATTAGTTCCTGTATTAGCTGTAATCAAAAAATTTCCGCTTGGGTCAAGATTAAATGTTCTTGGATGTTTACCTTTTACCGACTGATAACCAACTGTTTTCAATTTCCCATCATTCTGAATTGAAAATATAGCAATATTATTTTCTTTTCCGCGATTTGAAGCGTACAGAAATTTTCCGTCAGGGGAAATGTGAACGTCAGAACTTTCAAAATTATCTTTATATTTTTCAGAGTGAGTGTAAATTCTTTGAAGGTTACTTAATTTTCCATCTTCGTAAGAATAAACACTTACTGCACCTCCCATTTCTTCAATGCAATAAGCGAATTTTCCGTTGGGATGGAATGTGAAATGTCTTGGTCCGCTTCCTAAAGTGGTTTTTGTAAAAGCAATTTCAGCCTCCTGCAATGGCTGATTTTTTTCATTTTCAAATTTAAAAACTCTGATTTTATCTGCACCTAAATCAGGAAGAAATAGATAATCGAAATTTGGAGAAAAAACCGTTGAATGAATATGTGCCCTTTCTTGTCTGTCAGGATTTATACTTCCTTCTTTGAATTGTATGTTCTGAACATAGGGTTCAATTTTTCCGCCTTCTGAAATAGGGTAAACTGAAACACTACCTTCTGTATAATTTCCGTTAACAAGCCATTTTCCATTTTTATGAGCCGTTAAATAAACTGGATTTTCACCACCACTTTTTTGTTTGCTGATAAAAGTTAATGATTTATTTTCAGGATTAAATTCAAAACTGCTTACACTTCCACCGTTTTCTGTTTTACTTTCTGTACAGGCGAAAATGTATTTTCCATCGGGCGACAAAGTGATAAAAGACGGATTTGAAATACCCGTGTAAGAAGTTACCTTTGAGAGTTTTCCTTTAATAGTATCCAATTCATAGACATAAATACCTTCAGTGTTTTTATCCCAGTTAAAAGAACCGAAAAATGCGTACGTGTTTTGAGAATGGAAACAAATCCAAGTACAAAAAGTAATGGCTAAAGCAAGAAATTTTTTCAAAATGTTGGGTTAAAAAGAGTCAAGTGGAAAAATAAAAACTGAAGCTTTTATTTATGATTTCAAATATAAAACAAATCTGTTGAAACCGAACAAAAGTAGTTAAGCTTTATAAATTCCAAATAAACTTATTAAAATTAAGTTTGTGCAATAATAGTTTTTCCTCAATCCAAATAAGCTTTTATATGATTTTTTTAACCTTTTTGAATTTCGGTATTTCTTAAAAAAACACGACATTTGTAGACGCAAAATTCAGAGGGCTGATCATAGTAATTAAAACTGTGATTCTAAAATCTGAAGATTAAATTTTTAAAATTCTAGCAATGAAAATATCAAGCAACTGGCTGAAAGACTACATCAAAACAGAACTGAAAACCGAGAGAATCGGAGAATTTCTTACGGATATAGGTCTTGAAGTTGAGGGAATCGAAAAGTTTGAAAGTGTAAAAGGAAGTCTTGAAGGCATCGTTGTAGGAAAAGTTTTGACGTGTGAGAAACATCCGAATGCTGATAAATTAAACAAAACAACGGTAGACGTAGGAAACGGAAAAGTTTTAAACATCGTTTGCGGTGCTCCTAATGTTGGGGAAGGACAAACTGTTCCTGTTGCCGTAGTTGGAACGAAAATTTATGCTAAAGACGGAAGTTTTTTCGAAATTAAAGAAGCTAAAATCAGAGGTGAGGTTTCTCAGGGAATGATTTGTGCAGAAGACGAGTTAGGTTTGAGCGACGATCACGGCGGAATCATGGTTTTAGACGAAACAAAATATGAAGTTGGGAAAAACTTTGCAGATTATTTTGAACTGACGAATGATGAAGTTCTTGAAATCGGTTTAACGCCAAACAGAACCGATGCAATGTCACATTATGGTGTTGCAAGAGATTTGCACGCTTTTCTTTCTACAAACCAGCAGAAATCTGAATTTGAAAAAATTTCTTCTGTTGCCCTGAATAATGAAGGTTCTCACAGTTTCACACTTGAAGTTGAAAATGCAGAATTGACACCGAGATACATCGGAGCTGTTATTGAAAACGTAAAAGTGGCAGATTCTCCGTCTTGGTTAAAAGACAGACTAAAAGCAATCGGTTTAAGTCCGATTAACAATATTGTAGATATTACCAATTATATTCTTCATGGTTTCGGACAGCCGCTTCACGCTTTTGATGCAGATAAAATTGCAGACAAAAAAATAAAAGTAGGAACCGTTGCGGAAGGAACGAAATTCACGACCTTAGACGGGGTTGAAAGAACATTGAACGGTTCTGAAATCATCATCAAAGACGGAAAAGACAATCCGATGTGTATTGCCGGAGTTTTCGGGGGACTAAATTCAGGAGTTTCTAATGAAACAAAAACAATTTTCCTGGAAAGTGCTTATTTCAATCCGGTTGCGGTAAGAAAAGGAGCTAAATTCCATGGTTTGAATACCGATGCTTCTTTCAGATTTGAAAGAGGTGTTGATCCAAACATTACAAGAACTGCCATTACACATGCAATTAAGTTAATCGAAGAATTAGCGGAAGGAAAATTGGTAGGAGAGTTGTTGGAGGAATATCCTAAGAAGATTGAAGATAATTATGTGATCATTAGATTTTCAAAAATTGAACAGATTTTAGGAACAAAAATTCACAGAGAGAAAGTTAAAGAAATTTTAAAAGCGCTTGAAATTCAGGTATTGAATGAAATTCAGAATGGTTTTGAAATCTCTGTTCCTGCTTACAGAGCTGATGTGACGAGAGAAATCGATGTGATTGAAGAGATTTTAAGAATCTACGGATACAATAAAATTGATGCTCCGCAAAAAATATCTTTTACCCCTGTAAAACTAAGTGCAAACGATCAGGATGAACTGGAAAATTCTTGGGCGAGAACCTTACAGAGTTTAGGTTTCAACGAAGTGATTAATAATTCGCTGACTTCTGTGAAAGATGAAACCGATGCTGTGAAGTTATTAAACCCATTAAGCGGAGATTTGGCATTTATGAGAAAGTCTTTGTTGGAAGGTCTTTTGCAGAATGCAGTGTATAACATCAACCGAAAAAATCAGGATATAAAGTTTTTCGAATTCGGAAAAATCTATCATAAAAAAGAGAAATACGAAGAAAGAAAGCAGTTGGCAATTTTAGTTTCAGGAAGAAATGTTGCTGAAAACTGGCTTCAGCCAAAATCTGCGACCGATTTCTACAATTTAAAAGCTTACGTGAAAGTTTTACTGGAAAAATTAGCAATTGATTATAAGGAAGTTGCTTTAGATGAAGAAAGATTCTCAGACGCAATTGCTTACGAATCTGAAGGAAAAACTTTAGTGAGAATCGGAAAAGTAGCTCCTCAAATGCTGAAAGATTTCGATGTAGACCAGGAATGTTTCTACGCAGAAATCGAATTGGAGTTTGCTCAGGAATTACGTTCTAAGAATGAGCTGAAATTTAAAGATATTCCGAAATTCAACAAAATCAGAAGAGATTTGGCGTTGTTGATCGATAAAAATATTACGTATCAGGAATTGTATCAGACGGCTAAAAAGAATAAATCTCCATTCATTAAAAACATTAATCTTTTTGATGTGTACGAAGGAAAAAACCTTCCGGAAGGGAAAAAATCTTATGCGATGAGCTTTGAATTGCTGAACGAAGAAAAAACTTTAGAAGAAAAAGAAATTTCTCAGGTAATGGATTCTTTAATTAAATCTTTCCAGAAAGAATTTAATGCAGAATTGAGAGGATAAAAAATATTTTTTTCACACAATAGAAACGGACATTTGTCCGTTTTTTTGTTTTAAACTAATTGCCAATTAACATGAAATCATTTTCATTACTTGCCTTTCTATTCGTTTTTGCTTTTATAAATTCCCAAAATCGTGAACTGACGAACAAAAAATTAATAAAGTACCATGAAGCGGTAAATTCGGCTGAAGATAAAATTGTGACCGATGATTTAGACAGTGCTGATTTTTATTATCGAAAGGCCTTTAAACATTTTAATGAACCTCATGCGAATGATATATATAATCATATGAAAGTTTTGCTGAATAAAAAGGAATATGAAAATGCATTTAAACATTATCAGTCTTTGAACTGCATGAATTATAAATTTGAAGACCATTTTATTTCAGTAAATTTCCCCAACCATGAAAATTATAAGAAACTGAAATGCACAAATAAGTTTGATAATGATTACAGAAAACAATTAGATGAATTGTTTGTCACTGACCAACATTACAGAAAGCTTTCCGGCGGAGATTATGCAAAATATAAAAAAGAGATTACCAGGAACGACAGTATTACAAGTACAAAACTTTTACAGCTAATTCAGAAAAAAGGGTTTCCCAATGAATATGATTTGAGCCTGAGTTCGGCGGATCCTGTATTTTTTCAGAATTTTTATTTTATTATTTGGCATCAATTGGCAACTAGTCTTTACAAACCACAAGTTGTCAATTTTTCAAGTGAAATTATTAAGGCTTTAAACAGAGGAAAAATTACTCCTGATAATGCAGCTTTTCTTTTAGATTTAAGTAACGGAACTACCGATTACTCTGCTAAATATTTTGATATTGTTCAGATTTTAAAAAATGAGGGTAATTCTGAAAGACCTCATGATGGAGTTGAAGAAATGTTGGAAAAAGCAGATTGCTGTTACGTACATGAATGGTTTTATCCTGAGAAAAGAGGAGAAAAAGGAAATGCTTTGGTGAAAGATATCGACAGAAGACGGAAGAGTATTGGAATGAGCACTTTAGACCAAAATCTTAGAAAAAAAACTTTCTTATTAACGAATAAAGATTATAAGTTGGGACACGCCAGCCTAATTGGTATAAATTTTCAGAACAATGAAGACGCCGAAAATCTTAAAAAGCATTTTATAAAAATTAAATAGTTTTCCGTAAATTTGAGCTAAATCAAAAAGTAAAATGAAAAATATAGTTCTAGGAATATTCGCAATGGCGCTTGTCGCTTCGTGCGGAACAATGAAAAATACTTCTGCGTCTAAAGTTGGCAAAGCGCAACCATCAATCGCCAATACAAAGTGGACTTTAGCAGATAACGTAAAAGGGCAGGTTCCTACATTGAATATTGAAGGTTCAAAACTGAATGGTAATGCAGGATGTAACAGATATTTCGGTTCGGTAGTAATGGAAACGGCTTCAGGACAATTCTCGCCTTCAGGATTGGGATCTACCAAAATGGCTTGTGAAAATATGAGCGTAGAGAAAAACTTTATGGATATGCTTCAGAAAGCCAACAAATATGTAGTTTCAGGAACTACTTTAGAATTATACCAGGATAATTTGCTGTTATTGAAGTTTAATAAGTCAGAATAGATAGAATAAAAAAGGAACTCGTAGTGAGTTCCTTTTTTTATAAGTATTTTTCTTATTCTTCGTCTTCTTCATCGTACTTAGCCAACTCTTCGTCGCACCACTTGAAAGCTGCTTCTACTACTTTGGTAGCTTCGTCTGCCATTGTTTCTTCATCGTCACCTTCCAAATCATCAAGCCATTCAACTTCCTCTTCTTCAACGTTTAGGATGAATCTTGGATATTCTGTATGAACTACGAATAAATCTTCAGGAAATTCCGAATTGTCTGCTAATAAAAACTTTGGTAATTTCATTTTTTTAATGTTTTAACTTTAAATCAAAGATAATAAAATTATTGGTATTTGTTCTCTTTGAGGTATAATTTTGTTGAATTCAATTTATAATTCAAACTGATTATTGAATGATTTTCTAATTTATTTTGCGAACATTTTCGCTACTTTTTCAGCTTTTTTGCTTTCTGAATAATCATAAAAACCTTCTCCTGATTTCACGCCTAATTTCCCTGCCATGACCATATTCACTAATAACGGATTTGGAGCATATTTAGGATTTTTAAAGCCATCATACATCACGTTAAGGATTGCCAAACAAACGTCAAGACCGATAAAATCTGCCAATTGAAGCGGCCCCATCGGATGAGCCATTCCTAATTTCATCACCGTATCGATTTCCTCAACGCCGGTAACACCATTGTATAAAGTTTCGATAGATTCGTTGATCATCGGCATCAAAATTCTGTTGGCTACAAAACCCGGATAATCGTTCACTTCTACCGGAACTTTTCCCAGTGTTTTGCTCATTTCATAGATCGCATCAAAAGTTTCTTTGGAAGTAGAATACCCTTTAATGATTTCTACCAGTTTCATGATTGGAACAGGATTCATAAAGTGCATTCCGATTACTTTATCTGCTCTTTTTGTTGCCGCAGCAATTTTTGTAATGGAAATTGAAGAGGTGTTGGTTGATAGAATGCAGTTTTCAGGAGCAAACTCATCCATCTGAGCAAAAATTTTCAGCTTCAGATCCTGGTTCTCTGTTGCAGCTTCCACGACTAAATCTGCGTTTGTAACAGCATCTTTCAGTTCAGTGAAGGTTGTGATATTCCCTAAAGTTTCAGCTTTCTGCTCTTCTGTAAGGTTTCCTTTGGCAATTATTCTGTCAAGATTAGTGGTTATCGTTTTTAATCCTCTGTCTAAAGCGTCCTGAGATACATCAACTAAATTTACTTTAAAACCGCTTTGTGCGAAAGTATGTGCAATACCATTTCCCATGGTTCCTGCTCCGATAACAACAATGTTTTTGATCATTTTACTTTTTCTTTTTTATATATAGTTAAATTATTAATCTGTTTAAGACTTTCTTTCTTCACAGGCTGAGAGTTGAAATTCACTGTACCGTCACTGCTTTGATTTTTTGCACTGTTTTGAGAATTTACAGCTGCTTCAAGACCTTTTAAAAATTTACTTTTTTGAGATTTTGATAGCGCATCGATTCCGATAAACAGTTTAAATTCGCCTTCTCTTCCTAAACCGGATTGTTTGAAAACTTCGACTGTCTTTCCTTTGTTTTTCTTTTGGAAAGATTCAATATAACTCATAACAGGAGATGTAGAAGGCGGCCCGCAACAAATGCTGTTGTAACTTATTTCGTAGAAATTCTCGCTTTTCTGTGCAAAGAAAAGTGTGATTACGAAGACTCCGAAAATCAAAAATATCTTTTTCATTTTATTGGTTTTAAAATTAAGCTTAAAATTTTACTTATTAAAATAATCCCAGACAATCTTTGAAATGTCTGAAATCATCTTGCAATTCACCTGTTCTGTCTCGGTAGAATTACTAATAAATACTACTATTGCATAATGTTTGCCATTCGGTAAGGTTACGATTCCGGAATCATTTTCTGCGATTGTTAGTTCTCCGTCTTTTCCTGAAGAACCTGTTTTGTGAGCTATAGATTTTGCAGGTAACTGCTCTTTCAGCTTATTTACTCCTGTAGTAGTGTTCAGCATGATGTCATATAAAAACTTTGTTGACTTTTCAGATAAAATCTTACCGTAGTAGAAGTTTTTATAAAGCTGACTCAAAGAATTTGTGGTGGTGTAATTTTCATACAGATATTTTGCTCCTTTGTGCATCTGTTCTTCATTATGCTTAATCTGGAAATTTTTCACGCCCTTAGAGTCCATGAATTTTTGAACAACTTGTGTGCCTCCAATTAGCCTTAATAATACATCGCAACCGTTATTGTCGCTCCATGCAACGGTGTAATTAATGATTTCACCTAAAGAAAGTTCTATATTTCCGTCAGGATATTTTTCGCGAATTGGTGACCATGTATTTTCCAACAAATCACTTTTTTTAATCAAAATTTTCTGGTCTAATGAAAGCTTCCCTTTGTCTACTAAATCGAGGACTGTAGCTGCAATATGAAACTTAAATACACTAAGCATTGGAAGTTTTGTAGATCCGTTTTTATTGTAATTATAACCATCTTCAAATCCTAAAACCGAAACTCCGACTGTCGCTTTTTTATCCTTGATAATGGAATTTATTTTCTGGTCTAAAACAGATTGTTGGGCAAAAACAAATGCCGAAATCAAAATAAAGAGAATGCTTATTTTTTTCATACTATTTTGTTTAAAAATGAATCCCTTTCAGAATATAAAAGAGATTTGCAATTTAAGATTTTTAGAAATAAAGATTGGAATTTTTAAGATAGCTTAACTTAATGTAATATAAATGGCTATTTTCCGAACATTTCCATCAGAGAATTTCTGTATGTTTCACCAATATGAAGTTTCAGAAACTGATCAGAATCTGTGGCTATTGTAGTGATAATTTCGTTGGTCGACAAAACCTTTGCCGAAGATAAAGCAATGATTTCTTTCTTATTCACCTGTGCAAAATCTTTTGAAGGGAGCATTTCCAGAAGAGATTTGAAATTCATGTTTTTCAGTACGATGGTGGTTCCGTCTTTCAGAATGATGTCTTTGTCACGACTATCAATTTCAGAAGTTTTGATATAAGCAATTTGTTCTGTAAAAATTGTTGATTTACCGATGTTGGTGTTCCATTCGATGTACTCTTTCTTTTGGCTGTTGTTTAAAAGATCTGCTGCCTTTTCAAATGCCTGAATCAGCCTTTCTTTTTTGATGGGTTTTCGTACATAATCTACGACATTCAGGTCAAAAGCCTCGGCTGCATATTCTTTATATGCGGTCGTAAAAATGATTTTTTTTGATCCTGAAATAAGTTCGGCAACCTGCAATCCGGTCATTCCCGGCATTTCGATATCCAGAATACAGAGATTACAATCGATATTCCCGATTTCGTTCAAAAAGACTTTTGGGTCATTGAAGGCTTTTACAACTTCTACGTTTTCAATTTGTTCACAAAGAAGTTTTAAATAGCTTATCGCCAGTAATTCATCATCAAGAATAACGCATTTTATCATAGAATTCGCCTAAATTGATTGTTAATTCTGCTGTGAAGATACCGCTTTTTGAATTTTTCTGAAGCGAGTAAAAATTAGTGTAAATCATTTTTAATCTCTGATCCAAAGACTGACTTCCAAATCCGCCGTTTTCTTTAGGTAAAATATTTTTCAAGGAAGCTTTATTGCTTACTTTCATTGAAAAAATTCCGTTCTCAAATTCCAGGTTAATAGAAATGAACGAATCTTGTGCCAGAAAATCAGTGTGTTTAAAAGCATTTTCAATTAAATCAACCGAAATAAGCGGGGCGAATACTTTTTCTTCAAAAATAGAATCCGATTTGTCAATTTTAGATTTAATTCTGAAATCAAACAGGGGATTGATCTTTATTTTATTAATTTCTATAAGACTTAAGGCAAATTGAAGCTCTTCTTTCGGGCTTACAAATTTGTTGTTGCTTTCATATAAAATGTAATCGAGAACATTGGCAAGCTTGTCCAAAGACATATACGTCTGATAAGCGTGCGATTGTACCGAGTTCAGAATATTTTTAAATAAATGTGGGTTAAGTTTGGTTCCGATATGTTCAAGCTGAACTTCATTCAGTTTCTGCTCAATCAGTTTATTGGCTGCATTCAGTCTCAGGTTTCTGTTTTTTAAACGCTGGTTTTGCCCGAAAAGATAGATGCTTATTGCAAGAAAAAGGAAAATGGCAAAAACTCCGATGAAAATCAGATAATCCTGAATCAGATAGAGATTGCCTTCCATTTTTAAGTCTGTATTTTAGAACTATTTAAGTTTCTTTAGGCTGTTTAAAACTGCTTTTTCATCACACTTTTCGAATGTGATTTCATAAACGGGATTTTTTTCAGGATAAGTCAAAACATAATCAGGACAAGGCTTTTTCTGAGCATGGCTTCGATCAAAATCAATTTTTCCTGAAGTAATGATGCTGTCTTTTAAGAATTTTTCGTTGAGTTTTAGATGGACCATTTCAGCTTTAAAATCATCTGAATACGTAAAATCTTTTGAAAGTGTTTCTGCAATAACACGGCTGTTTGGTAAATAACCACTGCAGCTTACTCCTTTTTTATTAAGCACAAAAAATACAATAATCAATCCCGGAACAAGACCAATTAAAAAGAATTTTATTTTTTTCATTTAGAAAATTAAAAGATTGATATCGTGATACGTCAGTCCGAAACGGTCGCAGATAATTTTTTTGGTGTGTCTGCCTTTGTACATGTACAAACTCTGTTTCATTTCGTTTTTGCGGATCAGCATATTTTCAAAACCGCCTTCTTCGTCGTAATTTAAAATATAAGAAAGGAAGAAATTAGAGATTGCCTTTGTTGTTGTTCTCGGCATTTTTGATGTAAGATTCGGTAATCCGCAGTGAATGACGCCATGTTTGATGATGTAAGGATCTTCCATTGTCGTTAACTCGGAAGTTTCGATGGCTTTCCCATTGTCAATGACGATGTCTATAATGACGCTGCCTTTTTTCATTTTCATGACCATATCTTCGGTCACAATCGGCTGCATATTAAGTCTTGGCAAAGCTCCGATCACAACATCAGCCCTTCTTAAACTTTTGCTTAATTCTTTAGGATCAATAATCGATGTAGGAACGCGACTGTCGACCAAAGTGTGAAGCCTTCTCAGTTTTGAAAGTGAATTGTCAAAAACTTTTACGCTTGCTCCCAAACCGATTGCGGCTTTTGTAGCAAATTCTCCTACAATTCCTGCTCCTAAAACCACAACTTCAGTAGGTCTTACTCCAGTAATTCCGCCAAGCATTAAGCCGTTTGATAAAGCAAGAAGCTCGGAAGCATATAAAATTGATACCGATCCTGCAATTTCACCGATCAGTCTTACCAAAGCAAGCTGTTTGTATTCATCAGCAATAAATTCAAAAGCAATAGCGTTGACTTTTTTCTCGGCGAGTTTAATGAAATAATCTTTATCTCTAAGATTGATCTGAAGTGCAGAAACCAGATAAGTATTGGGTTTAAAATAATCTATTTCTTCTTCTGTAGGCGGATTAATTTTTAAAACCAGATCCTGAGAAAATGCTTCTTTTGCATCCTGAGTAATCTTTGCACCCGATTCTGAGTATTGTAAATCTGTAAAAAATGAACCTTGTCCGGCTCCGGATTCGATAATGATTTCGTGGCCGTGTTCTACCAAAACCTGTACGGCATCCGGTGTGATACATGCTCTTCTTTCATTGAGACAGGTTTCTTTAGGAATTCCTATACTGAATTGCTTTCCTTTTTTTATAACTTCCAACTTTTCCTCCTTTGGAATCAGTTCTTCCTCGGAAAAAGGAGTAAAAATATTTGTCGTACTCATTTTTGATACAATTATGGCTTACAGAAAATTATTTTGTACAATCGATTTCTTTAAGCAAAGATATAATATTTTAATCGAATTTAATTTCCCTGCTTTCTCCGGTATTACTAATGCTCATCGAATGATAATCCAGTCCGTAAAGTTCTTCTTCATACACTTCAGGCCATTCAATGATGCATAAAAATGCGTTGTCCAGATATTCTTCTATACCGATGTCGTATACCTCATCAATATTTTTCAAACGGTATAAATCGAAGTGATATATTTTTCCCTTAGGCGAATTGTACTCATTTACTATAGAGTAAGTAGGTGAGCTTATTTCATCATCACTGCCTAAATTTTTCAGTAGAAACTGCGTGAATGTTGTTTTACCGGCACCTAAATTTCCTTTTAATAATAGGATATTGTGTTTCAGTTCGGGTAAAATGGAGTCAACTACTTTTTGCCAGTCTTGGATTTGATTTATATTAAAATTCATTTTAGAATAAAAATCAAAATTAAGTTATTTGAGTTAAAATTAAAATATAAAATGAATTAAATTGGTGGTTGTGATTTTTTAAACAAATATTTTAATTTATTATGATAAATTGACTGTTTTACAAATTTAAGAATAAAATAATTAAAATAAAATACTTTTTTATTGAATATTTTTATAACGTAGTCGTAAATTTATATTCTAAAAATACGATATGAAAAGTTTAATTCTACTTTTTTGCATTTCTATGCATGGTTTGTTTTATGGGCAAGTTGGGATTAATACAACTGTTCCTACAACTACACTTCAAATCGACAGAAAAGCTTCTTCTAACACTGTCGAAGGATTAATGATTCCAAGATTAACAGGTGACGCTATATTCAATATGCCTATTACGGGAGCTGCCTTAGAATCAAATCTTGTTTATGCTACCTCTCCAGCTTCATTGGTAAATCAGGTAGGGATAGGAGTTAATTTAAAAAATAAAGGTTTTTTTTATTGGGATGGGAATCTTTGGGCTACATTAGACAATACAACCACAACCATCAATAACTTACTTGCATTTGTGAAACCTATGAATATATTACTGAATGATGTAAACACATATCCTTACAGTACAAACGCATTTGTAGTACCGAATTCTCCTAAACTAAAACTGTTTGACTGCAGTTATCTAAGCCCTGTAGATGTTATCATAGAAAATAATCCACTTTCGGGGCCGCCAAATAATTTTGTGATTTGGGATAATGCTAATTCTAAAATCAATATTCCGCAGCAATTGTTAGGGAATATAATGTCCATCAATATTTCACTAAAATATCAGGAAATTACAGCCAATGCGGGTGCTTCTAGATTTGTTGCCTATACAGGAAATGCAGTTTATAATGCAGCTGCAGGAACAGTTACCGGAGGTACTAAAATTAAAGATTTAATGTTTAAACAGACCAAGACGAGTGGTTTTACAACAATTCGTGATGAATTGGTTCTTTCACCTATAATTATTACGCAGGAAATGATTACTAACGGGATAAAATTATATCTGGGAAGTGGCGATAATGGTCCGATTTCATTTTATGAGCCGGTACTCACCATTGATTTTGGAGTTGTAAATACGACTTTGTAAATATAATTTTAGACTATTCATAATAGTTATTTTGGTGGTTGCGTAGGACAGTCTGATGAAAGTCGGACTGTCTTTTTGTGATTATTTACTGAACTTCAATAAAAACATCACCATCCGTAAGATTTGCTGTCACATTGCTATTTCCACAAACCTCCCAAACCATAGAATTTGTACCTGTAATAGGGTAGTTTTGTAATAAATTTTGCTTTTTGATGATATTCTGAAGCGAAAAAGTATCATTAAAATAAACTGAAAAATCGCCTGTTTCCAAAGGAATAAGTTTAACTTCATAACGGTACAGTTTTGCTGCTGTATATTCCGTTGCTGAAGCGTATAAATTAGCATTCGGACAGTTTGCATAATTATCGATCTGAAAATCTTTAGCTATAATTTTAAACTTATTCAGAGCGTACTGTAAATTGTAACTGGTTTTATTTTTTATTAATTTAGAAACTGTAATCATAAAAAGTGGATTTCCCTGAAGTTTTACCGAATCTTGAGAAATCGAGTTAAGTCCGTTTACAGAAACACGCCCCCGAATCGTTATCGTATCATTAATATGATAAACTTTTGAATTATCTAAACTCACTTTTATTTTATTGGGTATTTCCTCAACTTCGTGATGAAACCCTGAACAATCTGTTGACATCAGAAGGTGCATGCTGAAAATAAAAGCCAACACAAAGTAAATTTTTTTCATTTATTTTTTTTGCTAAAAATACACTAAAAAACAACGACTTAAACTAAAATATTTTCAATTAGATATAATTTAGCTCAAGCTCAAAATCATTTCATTATTTTTGCAGTATGATTTCCAAACAGACGATCGATAAAATATTTTCCACAATCCGCGTAGAGGAGATTGTAGGGGAATATGTGCAGCTGAAGAGGGCGGGATCAAATTTTAAAGGTTTGAGTCCTTTTCATGAAGAAAAGTCGCCCAGTTTTGTGGTTTCTCCAAGTAAACAGATTTGGAAGGATTTCTCAACAGGAAAAGGAGGTACAGCGATTTCTTTTTTAATGGAAATTGAAAATTTTACCTATCCTGAAGCACTTCGTCACGCTGCAAAAAAATACGGAATCGAAATTGAAGAAGACCAGCGTGAATTTTCTGAAGAAGCTAAAAATGCTCAATCCGAAAGGGATTTACTCTATAAAATTCATGAAGTTGCCAACGATTTTTTTCAGAATATTCTTTGGGAAAATGAAGAGGGTAGAGCCATTGGACTTTCGTATTTCAGAGAGCGTGAACTCAAAGATGACATCATCAGAAAATTTCAGCTCGGTTTTTCTCCTGAAAAGAAAAATGCTTTTACCGAATTTGCGATTGAAAAAGGTTATAGCAAAGAAGTTTTAGAAAAATCCGGGCTTTCAATTTTTCCTGAAAATGCTCCGAACGGATTAGACCGTTTCCGGGAAAGAGTGATGTTCCCTATTCACAGTTTTTCTGGAAGAGTTTTGGGTTTTGGAGCCAGAATTCTTAAGAATAATATTAAAACGGCCAAATATCTCAACTCTCCGGAGACCGAGATTTATCATAAATCAAATGTTCTGTATGGTTTAAACCAAAGCAAACAGGCAATTTCCAGAAAAAATGTCTGCCTTTTGGTAGAAGGTTATATGGATGTGATTTCACTTCATATGTCCGGAATTGAAAACGTAGTGGCAAGTTCAGGAACTTCTTTAACAACCGAACAAATTAAACTGATTAAAAGACTCACGGAAAATGTGACGATTCTTTTTGACGGTGATAATGCAGGAATTAAGGCGAGTTTCAGAAGTATCGATATGCTTCTAACGGAAGGAATGAACATCAGAGTTCTTCTTTTTCCTGATGGCGACGATCCCGATTCTTTTGCCAGAAAACATCCGCAGGAATATGTTGAAAAATTCATCGAAAATCAGGCGATGGATTTCATTGATTTTAAAGCTGAAATCCTTTTAAAAGAAGTTGGAAATGATCCTATAAAAAAAGCTGAAGCGATTCGTGATATTGTAAAATCGGTTTCGTTTGTTCAGAATGCTTTAAAAAAGGAAGTTTATTTAAAGGAAGTTTCTACAAAATTCGGGCTTTCAGAGCAGAGTTTGTTTAATGAACTTGATATTCAGAAGCAGATTACCCAGAATCAGACTCAGAAAGCTCAGGTAAAAGCAGAAGAAAAACCTGTTCAGCTGAAAGTTTCCGATGAACCTGTATCTGAATTGGATTTAATACTTTTTCCGGTTACAAAACTTGAAAATGATCTGATAAAACATATTCTGAATTACGGCGATATGATTCTGCATCGTACAACACCAGACAATCAAAAGTATGACATTACAGTGATTGAAGAAATTCTGCATCATTTTGAAGAAGATAACTATGAGTTTCAGGTTGAGATTAATAAAGAAATTGTAAGGCACATCAAAGAAGGTATTGAAAACGAAGAGCTACGAAAGGGAAGTTTCTTTTTTACTTTAATGGATGAAGAGATAAGTTCCGCCGCAGCAAATTCTATGAATATTTACAATGACCTTCAGGATTGGACAACAAGAAATATTATTGCGCCAAATTACGGCGATAAAATGCCTGAACAGGTTGCAGGTGATATTCTGGTACATAAATTCAGGTATGTAAATTTCCTGATTGCTAAATTTACCAAAGAACTTTCTGAAATTCCAGATCCTGAAATCTATTTTGCAGCGATAAAGAAAATTCAGATGCTATCTGAAGTTCGTGTTGAGTTAGCCAAAATTCTTGATTATTCTGCGATTACAGGGATTTATACTTATAAATAATCAGTTTTAAGAAGCCTAAATATTTAAGATTAGCCTGTTGTGTATTTAAATATTTAAAACGTAATATTCAAAATTAACTAATTGTGTTTCTTTAAATAAACGAAGTGGCTTTGTTTATCCTAAATTCATAAGCTAATTAAACTCTTTTTTCTTTGTTTAACCTAGCAATAAAAAAATAACGCAAGGGTAGACAAAAAATTAAAATTATGTTTAGTTTTAAGCTAAACAAAGGCCTAATGCTTATTGATGAAAAACAAAATCTAAATGTACAACACATGAAGATTAATTTAAAATCGGACAAAAAGTCTTATAAATTTTTAGGAATAAAAGTTGTAATTTACAGGGTAAATAAATTTTTAAAATAATACCAATAGAAATATGGACATTAAAAAAGAATTCAGAGATTTTTCTACAAAACATTTAGGAAACAACGGTTTGGTAACCGATCAGTATATGGGAATGTTCAATCCTACCAATCTTACACCTTACATCATGGAAGAAAGAAGATTGAACGTTGCTCAGATGGACGTTTTTTCTCGTCTGATGATGGATAGAATTATTTTCTTGGGAACAGGAATTGACGATCAGGTGGCAAACATCGTAACAGCTCAGTTGCTATTCTTAGAAAGTGCTGATCCTTCAAAAGATATTCAGATTTACATCAATTCTCCTGGTGGAAGTGTTTATGCAGGTTTAGGAATCTACGATACGATGCAGATTATTAAGCCAGACGTAGCAACAATCTGTACCGGTATCGCTGCTTCGATGGGAGCTGTGCTTTTGGTTGCAGGAGAAAAAGGAAAACGTTCTGCGTTGAAACATTCAAGAGTAATGATTCACCAACCTTCGGGCGGAGCTCAAGGTGTTGCTTCTGATATGGAAATCAACTTGAGAGAAATGTTAAAACTTAAAAAAGAGTTGTATGACATTATTTCAGACCACTCGGGACAGACTTACGAATGGGTTGAGAAAGCTTCAGACAGAGATTACTGGATGACTTCTACCGAAGCAAAAGATTTCGGAATGGTAGATGAAGTTTTACAGAGATCAAAAGAAAAATAATTTTCTTTGATTTATAAATATAAAGTTTCGGGGGGGGGGGGGGGGGGGGGGGGGAAAAAGGGGAAAGAAGGCCG
>NZ_JBPCHW010000025.1:0-40928 GCF_051011795.1 Chryseobacterium sp. RLHN22 | reverse complement strand
TTTTTTTTTTTTTGTTTTTTTTCCCCCCCCCCCCCCCCCCCGCCCCAAATCCTATAAAAATGAGCTCAAACAAATGCTTCGATCAGGGCTAGGCCCGTAGTCATTCTTTTCAAAATTAGAAAAACTAATTAGAGTCAGACTTTTAATAAAATTATTATCATAATATTTATTTAAAAAGATTTTTTTCCTTTTCATATTCCAAAAACACAAAAACATCTAACTCTCCAATTTTAAAACTCAACCCTCCCCCTTCAACTTCTGCAGATACTCCGTCGGTGGAATTCCAATCACTTTTTTAAAAATATTGCTGAAAGACGAGAGACTGTTATACCCTACCATCATAGAAATTTCATACATATTATACTTTCCTTCCAACATTAATTCTAATGATCGCGTAATTCTCAATGCACGCAGAAAACGGACGTAATTCATCCCTAAAATCTCTTTAAATTTTCTCGATAAAGTTCTGGTACTCATTCCGAATTCTTTTGCAGTAGATTCGATGGTTAAAGGCTTTTCAAGGTTGGCGTGAATATATTTGGCCACTTTCAGTAAAGTTTCATCTTTCGGGAAAGGGTGTTGAACAGGAAAAGCTAATTTTTTATCCCTCTTTTCAGGTAAAATCCCTTTTAAAGCTTTAAGGAAATAATATTTTGTTTCATCATTTTTTGTGATTTTCCCATCCCAGTCTTTAGTATATAAAATCATCTCCCGAAGCAAGTGACTGACAGAATAAATATTAATTTCATCAAAAAAGCCACTTTCATTTTCTTCTTTTTTAAAATAAAAATTATACAAATCTACCTTTGGACTTGTGGAAAAAATATAATGAGGAGTTCCCGCAGGAATCCACATAAAACATCTTGCCGGTAAATACCAGTGTTTCAGATCCGTAAAAATATGCACAATACCTCCTTCTGCATACACCAATTGCGCAGAACTGTGATGATGGATCTCTGTTTTCACATCTCCCGTAAGAACGTGATACACATAAAACGCTGCATCTTCTTCTTCAACGGCTCCAAAATGACTGTCATTCATAAAATAAAGGTAAAAATAAAATTTCAATTTGGCGTAAATGGACAAATCTTTTTCTGTTTTCACAAATACTGTCCGAAGTTACTCATCGTAAATTTGCAGTATCAAAATCATTTTAGCAAAAAACCTTTAATTAAATTATGAATATGATATTTAACGCATGCAAATATCAGTGTATTGCGTTGTGCTTATTATTGATAAGCTTTAATTTACAATCACAAGTGATAGATTTTAAGCATCTCAGCTTGCAACAGGCGGTTGAGATCGGCTTAAAAAACAACAAAAATATTCAGATAAGTCATTTAAAAAATGAAATGTCTGAAACGAAAGAGAAAGATCTGAAAATGGAAAAACTTCCGGACATCGAATTTCATACGAGCTACAATCAGGTGACCAATCTTTTTCAGCACGAAAATGGCGTATTCGGAAAAGCAACAAAATATGACATTATCAATGGAATGTACGACTTTACTCTTTCCGCATCAATTCCCGTTTACATGGGCGGAAAAATAAAAAACACAGAGAAAAAAGCTGCCATTGATACAGGGATTTCTTCATTAAAGACCCATTTGGATGAAAGACAGCTGAAGATGGAAATTATTACCGCTTTTCTTCAAATCCATCATTTAAAAGAACAGCAAAGTCTGATTAATGATAAAATGAAAGAAGATTCCGTGAACATCAAACAGGTAAAAGCTTTAAAAGCAAACGGTGTTGTTACGGTAAATGAAGTGTTGAGAACTTCTTTGCAGCTTTCCAATCATAAAATGAGCTGGACGGAACTCGACAATGATATTCAGATTGCCGAACATAAACTGAAAACCACTCTTTCCCTTCCCGAAAACCAGGAAATGCATGTGGATACGGAAGATCTCATCTCCGAAAATGCTGAAATACCTTATGTAGATGAATTAACGGAAACGGCCTTGCATAAAAACGAATCTGTTGCAATGGCCAATAAAAATCTTTCGCTTAAAGAATTAGATCAGAAAATTACAAAAACGAATTATTTACCGAAAATTACCGCAGGAGGAGAATATTTTTTGAAATATCCGAATATGATGTTCTTCCCTCCAGAACCTTATGCTTATCGCCTGGGAATGATTGGCGTCAATCTTACCTATCCTATCGAAAGTCTGTATAAAAACAAATACAAAATGCAGGAATCAAAGGAAAATATCAACCTTGCCAAACTGCAGATCGAAGAAAATGAGGAAAATATAAGACACAATGTTTATGAAGCCTACAAAAAGTTTGAAGAAACCGACCAAAAGGTAAAAATTTCAGAGGAAGCGATTAATCAGGCTAAAGAAAATTATCGAATTGTAAGAACGAAATACGCCAACAAACTAAGCTTAATCACCGAACTGATCGATGCTGACAATGCTTATCTGGAAGCTCAGTCCAATCTTATTTCCGTAAAAATTAACAGACAACTTAAATATTATCAACTCCAATACACGATTGGAAACTTATAAAAACTATGGCACAAAAGCAATTAACACGAAAAGAAAAAAGAATCAACAAAACGATTACTCTATTGGCGTGGATCCTTATTATCAGCGGAATCACGGGAATGGTAAGCTTTTACCTTTTTTCGAGAAAAAATGTAACGACCAACGACGCACAGATCGAACAATATATCACACCTGTTTCAAGCAAGGTTTCGGGATTCATTAAAACAATTAAGTTTAATGAAAACCAATTTGTACACAAAGGCGATACATTAATTGTAATAGACAACCGCGAATTTGTGAATCAGGTAAAAATGGCCGAAGCAAATCTTCATGCCAATTCAGAAAATATAAGCACTATTGAAAGCGGTGTGAATACAAAAGCAAGCGATACAAAAATCGTCGATGCTAAAATTGCTTCGGCAAAAATTGACATCTGGAGAAACGAACAGGATTTTAAAAGATACAAAAACTTGGTTGATGAAGATGCGGCAACCGAACAACAGTTTGAAAATGTAAAAGCTTCTTACGAACAGGCAAAAGCGAATCTTTTAGCTTTAGAACAACAGAAAAATGCAGTGAGAGCAAGCGTAAACGAACAGGAAACGAAAGTTGCTCCCGTAAAAAGCCAGATCCAGCAAAGTTCGGCGAGTCTTAATAATGCTAAACTTTTCCTTTCCTACACTGTTGTTACTGCACCTTACGATGGTTGGGTTGGTAAGAAAACGATTCAGGAAGGACAATTGATCAAAGAAGGTCAGGCGTTGGTGCAGATCGTAAGCAAAGAGAAATGGATTATTGCCAATTACAAAGAAACGCAATTGGGACAGATCGATCAGAATAAAGAAGTCATTATCACAGCAGATGCTTATCCTGATGTAGAATTTAAAGGAAAAATTGTTTCCGTTTCTCCGGCTTCAGGCTCACAATTCTCTTTAGTAAAACCGGATAATGCAACAGGAAATTTCGTAAAAATCGAACAAAGATTTCCAGTGAAGATTATTCTGGATAAAAATCAAAACAACGAAAAATTACTTTCCGGAATGAATGTTCTGGTGAGTGCGAAGAAAATATAGAGTTTGAGAGTGAGAGGGTTTGAGAATTTTAGAGTTTTGTGTGGAAATGTTTAGTGTATAGATCAAAATTTTAAAATCCTCTTCTCAAATTTTAAATTAACCAATTAAATTATTTTTTAAGCGAAAAGGCAGAATGCAATTTACCATCTTACCTTTACTTTTACATGTTGTTCTTTTGTCTTTTCGCATTTTTCATTAATAACAACTTTGTTTAAATTTTCTAAAGTTTATTTCCAGTAAGTCTGTCATTCCGCAGGCATCTAGACGTATTCTATCGGAAAGATTCAAGCCTGGATTCCTACGGAATGACAAACTCTGTGTAATTATAAAATATTCAAAGGAACGGCTGCAACCCTAGCCCCGATTGCAACGGCATCCTTTTTTGTTGCGGCTGGAGCGAAGCGGAAGCCGTAACAAAAAAGATAGAGTGGAAAGCGGGAAAAAGCTTCTAAAAAATTTAAATAGATTTAATATAAAACACATTTGGCAATCATTACTGATTCGCCTTTTAAAGAAAATCATGCAACACAATACAGTTTATCATCAATGGGTACCACAATGGCTGAAACTGCCGCTTCTTATTCTGGCGCTGTTTCCCCACCTGATGTTGTTGTCGCTTTTGCATTCCAATAGCGCCTTCATATCTTCTTTTATGGATGTCGATTCAGACGACATCCAATACTTAATGATTTTGATGTACGGGACATTTGTGGTTACACTTTTAGTTATACAGCGGTTTATGGCGTATTTCAGCGTAAAATATTACACTTTGCTGATGTCTTCCGTTTCCATTCTTATACTTTACGGGCTTTCCATAACGAGTGACTACCATGTTATTTTAGTCATTCGCTTTTTGGAAGGAATCTTTGGAGTGATGGAAGGTGCCATTTTCCTGCCGCTGATTGTCGCTGAGCTCAAAACGAAACACGCCAAAGAAATCGCCTACACTTTTATGTACACCATTATTCTCACAGGTGGAACTTTGACGACCTCTCTGATGAAATCCAGCATTGAAGATTACGACTTTAAACACATGATCCTTATGATGGTTTATTTCCATGTTTTTGTTTTAATTATTGCTTTTGCGATCTTTAATAAAAACAGATTTTTTCCTAAAAAACCATTGTATCAACTGGATATTACAAGCTGGTTTTTGCTTTGGGTATGTCTTCAGGCAGGCGGTTATGCTTTAATTTACGGAAAACGATTAATGTGGTTTGAATCGGATATTATCATTTTTTGTTTTCTGATTTTCTTACTATTCGGAGGATTGTTTATGTTAAAACAGAGAAATCAGCCGCGTCCTTTTTTTCATTTTGAAGTGTTCGGTTCAAAAAATTTGATTGCAGGAGTGATTCTTTTCTTCATTTTTTATATTCTGAGAGCTTCCATAAACAATGTGTACAGCATTATGGCAACCGTCTGGAAATGGCCTTGGGATTATATCGTAGAAATTCAGTACTGGAATGTTGCCGGAAGTCTTTTGGGCGTTTTTTTATCAGCTTTATGCATCACAAAAGGAGCATCTTCAAAATTGATTTTCTTTACAGGATTTCTGATCTTGGCAATTGACTGTGCTTGGTTTACCTACACTTTTTACCCTGACACAACGCTTCAAACGATTTGTCCGCCATTGTTTCTTCAAGGTGTCGGACAAGGATTACTTTTCACACCTTTGGTTTTCTTTTTAATTTCCGGAATGCCCGAAAAATATGTTGCCAACGCATCTGCAGTCGGAACAGCAACCAGGTTCTGGACAACCGCTATCGGATACGCTTTAATGCAGAATTTAATGTTATTTTTAACGTTGAAACACTCAGATACATTAAGTTCAAACTTTATCGATACCAATCCTGTTTTCTATTCACAATGGAATCAGATTTTTGGAGCTCATATTTCTAAATTTCCGATCAATGAATCAATATCAATGACGGCAGGAGCTTTCAAAGCCAAAATCAATGCACAGGCTATTTTGCTATCCAATATGGAAATCTTTACAGGGTTATTCTGGTTGGCTTTAATTACGGCATTGGTTATTTTACTGTATCATCCCGTAAAAATTGCGGTGAGAAATATTATGTAGCTTTTTAGGCAAAAAATTTGCAATAATTCCTGAAATTCGCTTTATGGAAATTCAGGAAATTGTATATAAACAGAAAGATTTTTTCAAAACACAACAAACGAAGAATATCAGGTTCAGAAAAATGTATCTTGAAAAACTTCGGGATGTGATTTTAGAGAACGAACATCTTTTGTATGAAGCCATTTACCAAGATTTTGGAAAGTCTAAATTTGATACCTTCACCACTGAAATCTCCTTTGTTTTAAATGATATTGAATATTATCTGAAAAATTTAAAATCACTTTCAAAACCCAAGAGAGTCAGAACTAACCTGGTGAATCAATTCGGGAAAAGCAGGATTGATTCTGAACCTTTGGGTAATGTTTTGGTCATCGGAGCCTGGAATTATCCTTATCAGTTATCCCTTTCTCCTATTGTTGCCGCATTGGCTGCCGGAAACTGTTGTATTTTAAAACCGAGTGAAATTGCAGAAAATACAATGAAAGTCATGGCAAAAATCATCAATGAAAATTTTCCACCCGAATATGTATACGCTTATGAAGGCGGTATTGAGGAAACTACAGAATTGTTAAAACTCAAATTTGACAAAATATTTTTCACCGGAAGTACAAAAGTCGGGAAAATTGTTTACGAAGCAGCCGCAAAAAATCTGACGCCTGTTACCCTGGAGTTAGGTGGGAAATCTCCCGCTATAATTACAAAAGAAGCGAATCTTGAAGTAGCTGCCAAGAGAATTATCTGGGGAAAGTTTTTAAATGCCGGACAAACCTGTGTTGCTCCCGATTATTTATTGATTGAAGAATCTGTTCAGGAGCAGTTTTTAGAAATGCTTAGAAAATATATTCAGGAATTTAAATATGAACCGGATTCGGAACATTACACAAAAATTATCAATCAAAGGAATTTTGATAGGCTTATTACACTGATTGATAAAGACAAAATTTACTTCGGGGGAAATTTCAACAGAGAAAAATTATTCATCGAACCTACGATTTTAACGAATATCCATTGGAGTGATGAAGTCATGCAGGAAGAAATTTTCGGACCAATATTACCTGTTATTTCTTTTACCAATCTTAATGTTATTTTAAATGAAATTTTAGAATTGGAAAAACCTTTAGCCGCTTATTTATTTACGGACAATTCAGAAGAAAAGGAGAATTTCTTGCAAAAACTTTCTTTCGGAGGAGGCTGTATTAATGATGTAATGATGCATTTAGAAAATGAAAATCTTCCGTTTGGTGGCGTTGGAAACTCAGGAATTGGTAATTACCACGGAACATTTGGTTTTGAAACCTTCTCACATCAAAAAGCTATTCTTGAAAGAGCAACATGGGGCGAGCCGAACATTAAATATCCACCATACTCTGAGAAAAAACTAAGCTGGATCAAAAGGTTTCTATAAATAAAAAAAACCGAGAAATTTCCCGGTTTTAATTTTTATGATTTTGCAGGAGCCCATTTATTGAAAAACTCCTTTACTTTTTCTAAGCTGTAGCCTTTTCCTTCTTCCAAGACATCACTTTGCTGAATGTGAATTGTTTTCCCATTGCTATCTAAAACGATAAAAACAGGGTATCCAAACTTTTCACCGGGATTTCCGTACTTAGCAAAAGTTTTTTCGTTTTTATTATCCGGCGAGTAATTCAGATGATAATATACATAGTTTTTATCAACAATATTTTTCAGTTCTGGAGTTGTCTGAACGTATTGATTGAATCTCAGACACCAAATACACCAGTTTCCACCTGCCTGAATCATAATATTCTTTTTTTCTTTTTTTGCTTTTGCAATTAAAGCCTGAATATCTTTTTCAGCATCCGCTTTTGGATCGTAAGGTTTAGGCAGCTTTGCTTTTTCTTCTGCTGCTTTCTTTTTTGCTTCTAATTCTGCATTATCTGTTTTTACCAATAAGGATTTATCTTCCCTACCATTAGGTTCGTTCTTCAGATTCTGAGAAAACCCGAGAAATCCTATTCCCATAAAAGCTGTTAATATCAATTTTTTCATAACATAAAAATAAAAAAATAATAGTATTTACCAGCAAAAAGAGAACCATAATTTTATTATCCGTAAATTTGCCTGTTTTATGAATTTCCTGATAAAAATATTATACTTAATTTCAAAACTCCCGCTGAAAATTTTATACATTTTTTCAGACATTATTTTCTTTTTGAATCATTATATCGTTGGATATAGAAAAAAAGTAATTACAAAAAACTTAAAAAATTCATTCCCTGAAAAGTCAGAAGAAGAAATTAGAGAAATCAGAAAAAAATTCTATCTGAATTTCTCAGATTATCTTGTAGAAACAGTAAAATCATTCAGTATTTCCGAAACCGAATCACGGGTTAGAATGCAGCATATCAATCAGCAGGTATTTCATGACGCCAAAGCTGAAGGTAAAAATATAATTCTTCTCGCTGGGCATGTTTTCAATTGGGAGTGGATCAATGCTTTGGCTAAAGTAATCCCGCAAAAACATTGCCATCCCGTTTACAGAAAAGTAAACAGCAACTTCTGGGAAAATCAGATGAAAAAAGTCCGAAACAGATTCGGAAACGAAGCTTTGGAGGCCAATGAAGTCATCATGAATATCTTCAGAAACAGTAATGATGGTGATTCTGCTTATATGTTTGTTGCAGATCAGACTCCGCATTCTTCTCATGTTAATTACGGTTTAAAATTTCTTAACCAAAGAACACCTGCATTTATCGGTTACGATAAGCTGGCTACAAGAATGAATCTTGCTTTTATCTATTGCGAAATGAAAAAAGTAAAAAGAGGCTATTATCAGGTAAACTACCATCGGATCTATCCGGATGGAGAGAAATTTGTTAATAACGAAGTTGTGCAAAAATTTCATCATCTTCTGGAAAATACCATCAGAAAAAATCCCGACAATTATCTTTGGTCTCATAGAAAATGGAAGTATCAGGATTCTATTAAAACGTACGAAGAGTAAATGAGAGAAGAGTCTAAAAATTTAGCAGTTGTTATCTTAAACTGGAACGGTAAAAACTGGCTTCAAAAGTTTCTTCCAAACGTTATACAGTTTTCTGAAGAAGCTGAAATATATGTGATTGACAACCATTCTACGGATGATTCGGTTGAGATCTTAAAAAGTGAATTTCCTTCGGTAAAAATCATTATTAATGATAAAAATTATGGTTTTGCAGGTGGTTATAACGAAGGTTTGAAAAAAATAAATGCAGCATATTACTGCCTTCTGAATTCTGATGTAGAAGTTACAGAAAATTGGATCAGACCTGTTTTAAATTTATTTGAAAAAGATTCTTCAATTGCTGCCATTCAGCCTAAAATATTATCATTTAACAATAAAAAATATTTCGAGTTTGCAGGAGCTGCAGGCGGAATGATCGATAATTTGGGGTATCCTTACTGTAGAGGAAGAATTTTTGATGACCTTGAAGAAGATAAAGGTCAGTATAATGACGAAACAGAGATTTTCTGGGCTTCAGGATGCTGCTTTTTTATCAGATCTAAAGATTTTTGGGAACAGAATGGCTTTGATGAAAGATTTTTTGCGCATCAGGAAGAAATTGATCTTTGCTGGAGATTAATCAATTCAGAAAAGAAAATATTTTATACTGGAAAATCTGAAGTTTATCATGTTGGCGGTGGAACTTTAAATAAACAAAGCGCTCAGAAAACCTATCTGAACATCAGAAATAATCTTTCGATGATGCTGAAAAATCTACCTTTTCCAAAACTGATCTGGTTGATATTTTTCAGATTGTGTTTAGATGGAGTTGCTTCCTTTTACTTCGCTTATAAAAACGGTTTTTCACATCTTTGGGCAGTAGCAAGAGGACATTTCGGGTTTTATGCCCAGCTTCAGGGAACACTGAAACGCCGGCAAAAGTATCAAAAAAGCCACTATTATCAAACGAAATGGCTTATTTTTAAACACTTTCTGGGAGGCAAAAAATAACTTATTATTGTAATTATTTAACCTTAAACATAGAACATTAAAATTTAAATATAACCAATGGATTTCTGCGCGATCGATTTTGAAACAGCAACTTTTGAAAGACATTCAGCTTGTGAAGTCGGGGTTTGTATTGTACAGAATTCTCAGATTGTAGAAACCAAAACATGGCTCATAAAACCACCAAGTTTCCCCTATTTTAACCAAAGAAACATTGATGTTCACGGCATTCTTCCGAGTGATGTCAAAGATGCTCCTACGTTCGATGAAATATGGTACGAGATTGAAGAATTAATGTACGGGACTTTAATGATTGCCCACAATGCAAGTTTTGATGCAGGAGTTTTGAGAGGTTGCCTCGATTTCTACGGAATGTTTGCTCCCAAATTAAATTATCTGTGCAGCATTCAGCTTGCAAAAAAATCATGGAACTATCTTCCGAAATATGGTTTGAAACATTTGGCTGAATATCATGATATTAAATTTAAACATCACAGGGCCGGAGATGATGCAGAAGTCTGTGCAAAAATTGCACTTTTAGCTTTTGAAAAACTTTTTCTTACAACAAATGATGAAGTCTCAGATTATATGAAACAAAAAATTAAAATTTTATAAATTCCCATTAATTACTCAAAACTTCCGACAGAAGATTGAATTTAGGAATATCAACCTCGAAATGTTCTTTGGTCTGAGCGTTTTCTACCAAGTATTTTCCACTCATATTTCCAACTCCGGAACGAAGCATTACATTTGAGAAATAAGCAAAATTATCGCCGGGCTTTACATCGGGAGTTAAACCAATTACGCCATCGCCCACCACTTCTGTATATCCAAAACCAACATCAAAGATTAACCACTTTCTTTTAAGAATTTTAATAGGAAAATCTGCATCATTTTCAATGACAATATTATATTTGAATACGTGACGGTTTTCTGATGGATAACTGTTCTTGCTATCGTATTCGGGGACTACCGAAACCTTTATATTGGAAGTAATTTTAGAGAACATTTTCAATCAATTTAAATCAATAGATACAAAAACCCCGCCTTTTTTGAGAGACGGGGTTTGTTATTTTAGAGAAAGGCTGAATTATAATCCAAGACCTTTTCTTTCGTCTCCGCCTAACAGGATTTCTACCGGATTGTCGATACCTTCTTTTACCGCAACAAGGAATCCTACAGATTCTTTACCGTCGATAATTCTGTGGTCATAAGACATTGCAACATACATCATCGGACGAATGACAACCTGCCCATCAACAGCAACCGGTCTTTGGATAATATTGTGCATACCCAAGATTGCTGATTGAGGAGGATTGATAATCGGTGTAGACATCATAGAACCGAAAGTACCACCATTAGTAATCGTAAAAGTACCACCAGTCATTTCGTCAACCGTGATTTTTCCGTCTCTTACTTTGATCGCTAAATCTTTAATGTTTCCTTCAACGTTTGCGAAAGACATATTTTCAGCATTTCTTAATACAGGAACCATTAATCCTTTAGGACCTGAAACTGCAATTGAAATATCGCAGAAATCATAGTTTACTTTGAAATCTCCGTCAATAGAAGCATTTACATCCGGATACATCTGTAACGCTCTGGTAACCGCCTTTGTGAAGAAAGACATGAAACCAAGTCCTACTCCGTGCTTTTGAGCAAATTCTTCTTTATATTGTTTTCTTAGTCTAAAGATCTCAGACATGTCAACTTCGTTGAAAGTAGTTAACATCGCTGTTTCGTTCTTTACAGAAACTAATCTCTGAGCGATTTTTCTTCTAAGAACTGAAAGTTTAGTCGTTGTTGTAGATCTTGAACCTGTAGCCGTTAAAGAGTTACCTCCCAACGCAGGAACAGCTGCCAATTCAGCATCAGATTTAGAGATTCTTCCGTCTCTTCCTGAACCTGAAACCTGAGAAGCATCAATTCCTTTTTCATCAAGAATTTTCTTAGCTGCAGGAGAAGGAGTTCCTGTAGCGTAAGACTGTGCAGCAACAGGAGCTGGTTTTGGAGCTTCCGTTTTAGCAGGTTCAGCAGCTTTCGGTGCTTCTTCCTGTTTTGGAGCTTCAGCAGCAGGAGCAGCAGGTTTAGCAGCATCCATATCAATTAAACAAACAACCTGACCTACTTGTACCACATCACCTTCTTCTGCTTTTAGAGTGATTACACCACTCTGCTCTGCAGGTAATTCTAATGTTGCCTTGTCTGAATCTACTTCAGCGATTGGTTGATCTTTTTCTACATAATCACCATCTTTTACAAGCCAAGTTGCAATTTCAACTTCTGTAATTGATTCTCCCGGTGAAGGAACTTTCATTTCTAAAATTGACATATCGTATTTTTTATTTTTTTAATTGGATATTTACTATAATTAAGCTGTTACAGGTCTTTTAGCAGGAGCGTCGTCTCTGTCGAAAACTCTGTTGATAACGGCATTTTGATTTTTCTCAAACATTTTATGACTTCCAGGAGCCGGAGCACCACTTGGAACCGGGGAGATTACCTCAATTCCTGTATCTCTGAAGTTTCTCAGGATATAAGACCAAGCTCCCATATTTTCTGGTTCTTCCTGTGCCCAAACGATTGATTTTCTGTTTGAATATTTAGCAAAAATAGCTTCGATAGCATCTGTCTGAAGCGGATATAACTGCTCAAATCTTACCAATGCAATATTCTCACAATTTAATTCTTCTTTCTTAGCCAATAATTCGAAGTATAATTTACCTGAACATAGCACTAATTTTTCAACTTTTGCAGGATCAGCAGTTGGATCATCTAAAATCGGCTGGAATCCTTTATTTGAGAAATCTTCAAGCGGAGAAACCACTCTTGGATGTCTTAACAATGATTTTGGACTCATTACAATTAGTGGCTTTCTGAATGACCATTTTAATTGTCTTCTTAATAAGTGGAAATAGTTGGCAGGAGAAGTGATGTTTGCAACTACCATATTTTCATTAGCACAAAGCGTTAAGAATCTTTCCAGTCTTGCTGAAGAGTGCTCTGCACCCTGCCCTTCTGAACCGTGAGGCAATAACATCACCAAACCATCCTGAATTTTCCATTTTTCTTCTGCTGCAGCCAAATATTGGTCAACAATAATCTGAGCACCGTTCACGAAATCTCCGAACTGAGCTTCCCAGATCGTTAAAGTATTAGGAGATGCCATTGCATAACCATAATCGAAACCAAGAACTCCGTATTCAGAAAGGTGAGAATTGAAGACATCAAATCTGCTTTCAGAAACATGTCTCAATGGTACATACTCTTCTTCTGTATCTTCAGTTTTTACAACCGCATGTCTGTGAGAGAAAGTTCCTCTTTCTACATCTTCTCCTGAAATTCTTACGTTGTGCCCCTCCACTAAAAGCGTAGCATAAGCCAACCACTCTCCAAGAGCCCAATCTAAAGAGTTTCCTTCAATCGCTTTCAGTCTGTTTTCGAAAAGTCTTGTAATTTTATTTAAGAACTTTTTATCAGCCGGAAGTGTTGACATTTTAATGGCCAATTCTTTCAGCTTTTCTAAGTCATATTTTGTATCTACAGGCTGTTGAACTGCTCCTCTTTTTCCGATTGGGAAATTCGTCCAGTCATCTGCCATGAAAACGTCCATTACGTTCTTTTCAATTTCCTTAGAAGCATCAAAATCTTTATCTAAAAGAGCTTTGAAATCAGCTTCCATTTTAGCAATAAGATCATTTGAAACAACGCTGTCTTTCAACAACTGATCTTTATAGATCTCTCTTGGATTCGGGTGCTTAGAAATTGTTTTATATAAATTAGGCTGTGTAAATCTTGGTTCGTCCCCTTCGTTATGACCATATTTTCTATATCCTAAAAGGTCGATATAAACATCTTTACCAAATTTAGCTCTGAAATCAGCTGCAAAATGGATAGCGTGTACAACCGCTTCTGCATCATCTGCATTTACGTGCATCACCGGAGATTCTGTTACTTTTGCCACATCTGTACAGTAAGTAGAAGATCTCGCATCCATATAGTTAGTTGTAAATGAAACCTGATTATTTACTACGATATGAACCGTTCCTCCTGTTTTGTAACCATCCAAAGTCATCATCTGAGCAACTTCGTATGCAATACCTTGTCCTGCAATTGCTCCGTCACCGTGAATAATGATTGGTAAAACTTTAGAATAATCTTTATATTTATCATCAACTTTAGCACGGCAAATCCCTTCTACAAGAGCTGCAACCGTTTCAAGGTGAGATGGGTTCGGAGTTAAATTAATCGCAACTTCTTCTCCTGAAGCCGTTTTGATTTTTTTAGATGAACCTAAGTGATATTTAACATCACCGGAAAATACATCTTCTTCAAACTCTTTCCCTTCAAATTCTGAGAAAATCTGCTTGTAAGATTTACCGAAGATATTCGTTAAAACATTCAGTCTGCCTCTGTGAGCCATTCCCAAAACAACCTCGTCAACACCAAGCTGAGAAGATCTTGAAATCAGTTGATCCAAAGCAGGAATCAATGTTTCACCACCTTCCAAAGAGAATCTTTTTTGCCCAACAAACTTTGTGTGAAGATAATTTTCAAACGCAACTGCCTGATTTAATTTTAATAAAATCTCAGTTTTTTCGTTTGCATTAAGACTTGGATGGTTTTCATTCACCTGAAGCCATTGCTTAATGAAATCTTTTTCCTGAACGTTGTTGATGTGCATATATTCTACACCGATAGAATCACAATAAATGTTTTCTAAATGTGTAATCAATTCCTGTAAAGTTGCAGGACCTTTCATTCCTGTTTCAACTGCGCAGTTGAATTTCGTGTTTAAATCTGACTTTTCAAGACCGAAGTTTTCGATATCCAGAGTCGGAGTGTAGTGTCTTCTTTCACGAACAGGGTTTGTTTTTGTGAAAAGATGACCTCTCGTCCTATACGCCTCAATAAGATTCACTACCTTAAATTCCTTCTTGATATGCTCCGGAACTTCACCGTTTGAAGCTGCCTGAGAAATCTGCTGAACTGCAGGAGAAGAATTCCCCGAATTCTTGATGTACTGGATGTCTTCTTCATCAGAATAGTTTTCTAATGCAAAATCAAAGCCTTGAAAAAAGGCCTTCCATGATGGTTCTAAAGAGTCCGGAAATTTTAAGTATTGTTGGTATAAATCCTCAATTAACTGAGAATGAGCTGCGTTTAGGAATGAAAATCTGTCCATTATTACAGTTTATCTATTATTAAATTTTGTTTATCGAATTAATCTTCAAATTTAATAAAAAAAAACGGGTTAGGATAGTCTCAAACCTTTAAAAAAATTATAAAATCAATAATTGGGAAAAAATCATCTAAAAACAGAAAGAGAGATCTTCATGTTCACATTCTGACCTTCTGCCGGAGACTCGATAAAGGTCTGATAAACATCACCATAACGCATTTCGTCTTTCTTTGCTTTTTGCATCAGCTGCTGAATTGCTTTTACCCTTCCTTCGTAAGACCCTTTGTAATACATAATGTAATTCTGGGTAGGACTTACTGATCTGAAACTGAAATTATTATCAGTAATCCCAACTTTTTTTGACAACGGAATCCCGAAGAAATAAGAAACCTCTTTGTCTTTAAAATTATCTGCATCTGTAATCAACACAGGATAACCAACCTCATCGCTTTTTTTACCCAAATCCATCGACACAAAATTATTCACTTTATTATAATTCATGACGATGTTTTTGTACAGAGCTTCTTTTTTGTTGGAAGCACTCACATTAACACCCAAAATCATTTTAGCCTCTTCATTTTCAACCATAATACTGTCGTATTTTATTGCAGCCAGCTGATTGTCTTTTTCCACCTTATTGCTTAATACATTCTTTAAATTAAGCATGCTTTTATCAATATTTTCAGCAAATTTATCTTCAGTCCAGAAATTCTGAGCTCTTGATAAAAGGGGCAATTTCGGAGTATGCACAAACCATTTGATTTTTGTTTTTTCGGCAGAGACAGCAGTAAATTTTACGTCAATCAATGTAGGGTTTTCATCCTCGTCTTCAAAAAGCTGATACCTCAACGTTTTGTTTGGGTTTTCGTACCGGATAAACATTTCGCCTCCTTCTTCACTTTTTGGATCATTGTAACTTATTGCACTCCCTTGCCCTTCATAAGGCAAATAATAATCAATAGTAATGGTTTTTGAGCTTGAAAAAAAATTATTCCAGCGTGTAAAATTCCGCAGGTTATTAAACTGATTAAACACTTTTTCCAAAGGATAATCTATTTCTTTTTCGATGGTAAACTCTTTGCTTTCATCTACAAAATAATACATCGAAGCCGCATAAGCTCCGATAAAAAACACAATAATTACCGCTATGATTTTGAAAAAACGCATCGCACAAAAGTAATACAAATAAAAAAAGTGACCAATATGTTTGATCACTCTTCTTTTTATTTTTAATGGGTGTTTGATGAAAGGATGATGGATATTAGATTCAATTGCGTAGATTTTATTAAGTTATTCAAACTAAAATTATCACCTACTAAAACACCCAACTTCCGGCATCAAGCATCCAGCTTCTATCCGATATGTGTTCCTGGAGTCAAAACAGCTCCTTTTTTAACAACAACAATACCGTCCTGAACCGAATATGTTCCGTAGTCACCATCCTGCAGATGTTTTCCGCCAATAATTCTTACATTATCACCAATGTAACAGTTTTTATCAAGAATTGCCTTTTCGATATAACAGTATTTACCGATTCCCATATTTGGCAGGCCTTTACTGTCATTCATTACAATATCGGTCGTATTCTGGTAAAAATCAGCTCCCATGATGTAAGAATTAACAATCGTACTTCCCTTATCAACTCGTGTACGGTTTCCGATCACAGAATTTTCAATTTTATCAGCCATAATGATGCATCCGTCACCGAAAACTGCTTTACTTACATATGAGCCATTTACCTTTGAAGGCGGAAGCATTCTCGCACGGGTAAAAATCGGTGAAGATGAAAAAAGATTAAACTGAGGAAAATCCTGACAAAGATCTAAATTAGCTTCATAAAAAGATTCGATTGTTCCTATATCCGTCCAATAACCTTCGTACTGATAGCTTAAAGTTTTATATTTCCCGATAGAACTAGGGATGATGTCTTTACCGAAATCATCTCCTGCTCCTTCATCAAACATTTTTTTAAGGATTGTTTTTGAGAAAATATAAATCCCCATAGATGCCAGAAATTCTTTACCTTTTGCCTTGTTCTCATCTGAAACTTCCGACTGCAAACCATTCAGCTCATCAAATCCCGGCTTTTCTACGAATGAAGTAATATTTCCTTCATCATCTGAACTTAGAATACCAAAACCTGTTGCATCTTTTGCCGTTACAGGGATCGTTGCAATGGTGACATCACCTCCGTTTTCGATATGAAAATCCAGCATTTCATTAAAATCCATCTGATACAATTGGTCTCCGGAAAGAATCAAAATATATTCGTAATCGTATTTCTCAAGATGCTTCATCGACTGACGAACGGCATCTGCCGTTCCCTGGAACCAGCTATCGCTGTCAACATTCTGCTCTGCTGCCAAAATATCTACGAAACCCTGACTGAAAATATCAAAATGGTACGAGTTTTTGATGTGTGAATTTAATGATGCCGAATTAAACTGCGTTAAAACAAGGATTTTATTTAAACCTGAATTTAAGCAATTCGAAATCGGTATATCTACCAATCTGTACTTCCCGGCAATAGGTACAGCCGGTTTTGACCTTGTGTACGTTAACGGAAAAAGTCTCGTCCCTCTTCCTCCACCCAAAACAATTGAAATGACGTTGTGTTTCATAAATATCTGCGTTTTTATTTATTTTTATACAGTTTGTTGTTTGTTTTTTTATTATTTATTTTCAGAACCCATTTGAGATTCTAATATAAAAATCTCATCCTGGAATTTTTGTTTTTCTTTTCTTACTCCCTCAAGCCAATACCTTTTTCGTTTTAGTTTCTTTGCGTTTTTTTCTTTGTCAACAAAATTTCCCGATTCACTTTCTAAAACACTTATTTCATTTTCCAGTTCATAAATTTTAGCATCGTTTCTTGAAATCAGTTTTTTAAAAACATCAATTTGCCTTTGCTTTGAAACAATAAACTTACTGTGCATTACGCCATTATAAAGAAATTGGGTATTTTGCATCCTTGCCATCTGATTTAAGTTTTGATTTTGTATACTAACCGACTGACGGGTAGCCAAGTTACCCTGAGCGAAAGAGCACAAAGGCAAAATCACAAATACTAAACTTAACAGAAACAAACATTTTTTCACACGTAATATTATTGATTATATAAAGCTATATATTTTTCTGCGGATTTCTCCCACGCAAAATCAAATTTCATATTAGATAACACCAGATTTTCCATCTGAACTTTGTCTTTATAGATATTTAAGCCACGACTCATAGCGTGAATAATATCGTCAACTCCGGGATAGGTAAAATTTAAGCCGGAACCACCTGTAGAAATATCTTTCACCGTATCTCTCAATCCGCCTGTATAACTCACTACAGGAACTGTTCCGTATCGCATGGCGTACATCTGATTAAGACCACAAGGTTCAACTCTTGAAGGCATCAACAAAAAATCTGCCGAAGCATAGATTTTATGAGATAAATGTTCTTTATACCCAATATCTGTTGCAAAATTGGAGTAGACAGCATTTAATTCTTTCATTTGTCTTTCCACATATTCATTTCCTGATCCCAGAACAATAATGTTTAAACCACCAAAGCTTTGCTTTATGCTTCTCCAGATTACATCAGGTAGCAAATCTGCTCCTTTTTCTGTTGCAAATCTTCCTATGAATGCAAATAGTGGAAGTTCAGGATTCAGACCGTATTCTTTGTAAAGCTTCACTTTATTTTTCTTTTTTATTTTTAATGCATTTTTAATGCTAAAATTAAAATCGATCATCGGGTCGGTTTCAGGATTCCAAACATCGGTATCAATACCGTTGATAATTCCGTACGCTTTTGAAAATTCTTCTCTCACAAGACTTTCCAGACCTTTGAAGCTTACAAAAAGTTCTTCCAAGTATCCTTCTGAAACAGTTGTAAAAGCATGGCAGCATTTAATCATGCTTGCCAAAGGATTGATAAAACCATTCCAGTCTAAAAGTCCCCATTTATAATGGTCAAAAGCAGGCATATAACTTACCATATCCCAACTCATCATTCCCTGATATTCTCCGTTATGAATCGTTCCGATCGTTTTTACCCCTTTTAGAAATTCAAATTCATAACAGTTTTCTACCATAAACGGAATCAGCCCTGTATGATAATCATGACAATGCAACACATCGGGACGGATTTTCATTGCAGAAAGCCAATGTAGGATTCCATGCTGAAAAGCCAAAAACTGAAAGCTTTCATCCTGATATCCATAAGGATTTTCACGATCAAGCAATCCCGGAACTTTCACCATATACAGTTCAAATCCCAAAACATTTGTTCTTTCTTTTAGAACCTGAACCTGAAGCATATTTGATCCTTGATGAATAAAGCCGTCAAAAACTACTTCAAAATCGTAATCATATACAAAATGTTTGTTGTACCAAGGCATTACTACTTTAGCATCAACATCTTTTATTTTATTCTGATATTTCGGTAATGCACCGACTACATCCGCCAGACCGCCAACTTTGGCTACGGGATAACATTCTGTACTGAGGTGAAATATTGTCATTTTTTGTGTTGTTTAATCCTGTTTAATTTATACTTTTTATCTTTTTTCTGTTTTAAAACAATACCCGAAAGTGCAGGAAGATTTAAGCTCATTGATCTCGGTCGATTCATCCATTCGTCATGATCTTCTCGGAAAATATGGGCTTCTAGTCCGCTTCCGCTATATTTTTCATCATCAGAATTGAGAACAACTTCCCAATGCGCTCCTGCATTTACACCAACTTTATAATCAATTACTCTTGGAGTCAGATTTAAAATCACCATGAAAACATCTCCCCGTTTTTTCCCTTTTCTTAAATAAATATAGACTGAATTGGCTTCATCATTGGCTTCAACCCATTCAAAACCTTCCGGTTTAAACTGATTTTCGTAAAAGGCGGTTTCATTTTTATATAAATAATTTAAATCTTTCACTAGATTCTGCAAACCTTGATGAACCGGATATTGCAACAAATGCCAATCTAAGCTTTGCTTAAAATTCCATTCATTAGTTTGTCCAAACTCATCTCCCATAAACAATAATTTCGCTCCGGGATGCGTATACATATAAACATATAATGCTCTGAGATTGGCAAATTTCTGCCATTCATCTCCTTTCATTTTATAAATCAGGCTCGCTTTTCCGTGTACAACTTCGTCATGAGACAAAGGCATCATGTAATTTTCATTATACATGTACATCGATGCAAAAGTAAGTTTGTGATGATGATGTTTTCGGGCGATAGGATCTTCTTTAAAATAAAATAAAGTATCGTGCATCCAGCCCATCATCCATTTCATTCCGAACCCGACACCACCGTCATGAACTGGCTTTGTCAATTTTGGAAAGTCTGAACTTTCTTCGGCAATTGTCATGATATTGTTACCAAATTCTTTGTAAACAGCCGTATTAAATTCCTGAAGAAAAGTTTTGGCTTCAAGATTTACATTCTCACCATAAATATTCGGCTCCCACTCCCCTTCGTTTCTTGAATAATCAAGATGAAGCATCGACGTGACCGCATCCACACGAAGTCCGTCTGCATGATAACGGTCGAGCCAAAATACAGCATTTGAAATCAAAAAAGATTTCACTTCATTCCTTCCATAATTAAAAATATAGGATTTCCAATCGGGATGAAAACCTTTTCGAGGATCTTCATGTTCGTATAAATAAGAGCCGTCAAAACGATGTAATCCGTTTGCATCACCTGGAAAATGTGAAGGAACCCAATCTAAAATTACACCAATATCGTTTTTGTGAAGTTCATTAATCAGAAACATTAAATCCTGTGGAGAGCCAAAACGTGAGGTTGCTGCATAAAAACCTGTAATCTGATATCCCCAACTCGGATCGTAAGGATATTCCATCACCGGCATAAATTCCACATGGGTAAAACCCATTTCTTTCACATAGGGAACCAATTTTTTGGCAATGTCTCTATAATTAAGAAATTTTTCGGGATTATCTGCATTTCGCATCCAAGAACCTAAATGGATTTCGTAAACAGAAATTGGTGATTCAAGACTGTTTTTTTGCCAGCGTTTTTCGAGCCATTCCTGATCTTCCCATTCGTACCAATTGGTAGAAACCATAGATGCAGCCTGCAAATTCTGCTCCCAGCTTAATGCATAAGGATCACTTTTTTCTAAAATGTGTCCCTGATAAGTTTCAATAGCATATTTATAAAGCGTACCCCAGGAAAGTGCAGGAATAAAACCTTCCCAAATCCCGGACTGATCCCATCTGGGAAAAAGAATATGCTCACGATGATTCCAGTTATTAAAGTTTCCGATGACAGAAACTTTTTTGGCATTCGGAGCCCAAACCGAAAAATACACCCCCTTTAATCCGTCTTTCTCAACAGAGTGAGACCCAAACTTTTCGTAGAGCCTGTAATGTTTTCCTTCCTTGAAAAGGTACACATCGTGTTCCGTAAAAAGTGTATAGGTTTTTACAAAATTCATCATACTTGGTTTTTCGGTCTAATTCATTCGCTATTATTTTATTTACTGAATAACGATGACTATCAAATATATGAATTTTAACTCTGTTACACCATAAATTTTATTATTTTTAAACAACATCTTTAAAAAGATTTTTCTTAAATTTAAAAGCTTAAAATGCCCGATAAAACACAATGAAATTTACACTGAGCACATCAGAAACAGACAACAGACCAATATTCATCACAGGAAACTTCAATAAATGGAATCCTAAAGATTATAATTTCCAGCTTCAGTTAACCACTGAAAATACATACTGCATTGAAATAGACGATCAGCTTCTGTCTGATGAAATAGAATACAAGTTTACAAAAGGCGGCTGGGAAAACGTAGAATTAGACAAATACGGAAGCATAACTCCAAATAGAAATGCTAAAAAATCTTTAAAACTCACAAAAGATTTTGTCGAAAAATGGAGATTAAACTGGGGACCTTTCAAAGATGAATTTTTTCCTATCGTAGAAGTTATTTCAGAAGAATTTTACATTCCACAGCTCGAACGTTACCGAAAAGTTTGGGCACTTCTGCCCCATGATTATTACATTTCAGATAAAAATTATCCTGTTCTCTATCTACAGGACGCTCAAAATCTTTTCAACGAAGGGAGCCCTTACGGAAACTGGGAAATCGATAAAAAACTATCCATTCTTGCAGAATACGGTCGCGGAGATCTTATTGTAATTGCTATAGAACACGGAAGTGAAGACCGCATAAAAGAATACATTTTCGATAATGATAATGTAGCCAATGGTTCAGAAGGCAAAAAATACATCAGATTCATTACAGATACTTTAAAACCATTTGTGGATGAGCATTATCGTACAAAAAAAGACAGAGATAATACAGGAATTGGCGGAAGCTCTTTAGGTGCTCTTATCAGTATTTACAGCGGTTTTCTTTATCCCGAAGTGTATTCTAAATTATTAATTTTTTCACCCTCGCTTTGGGTAGAGCCGAATAATAATTTCCCGATGATGAACTTCAGAGTTCCTTTTAAAACTAAAATCTATCTTTACGGAGGTGAACAGGAAGGTTCTAAAATGGTGAAAAGAATTCAGGTTTTTGAAAATTATCTGAGACGATGGGAAAAAAAGAACCTTTTTGATTTTGAATTTAAAACCAGCATCAATCCGGATGGAGCGCACAGCGAATTTTACTGGTCTCAGGAATTCCCGAGAGCTATTGAATGGCTTTTTTACAACAACACCGAAAACCCTGTTGAAGTAACCCCACATCAGGAAGACATTACGAATTAATACAATTTTCAACAATGAAAATATTCAATAAAAAAAATAAACAATACGCTCAGGTTTTTCAGTTATTTACAGAAGAATCCTGGACTTTAAACCATAAAAATTTCAATAAAAATATTTCACTTCTTTTCTCCGGAAAAAAGCACGAAATTTTCATCGAAACCACCGAAGAAACCATTACTTATTATATAGGTCTTGGGAAAGAAGCTTCTCAGAATTTTGAATTTCAGCAGATCGGAATTAAATTTTCCCAGACCCAGAAAAAAAACATCCAGACTGTTGCTACTCTGTTGATTGCAGATTTTATTCATGAAAATCAGTTTGAAGAATTTGCAAAAGGCCTTCTTTTAGGAACCTACAACTACCCGTTTGATAAAACCCATCCTTTCTGGAACGAGTCTTTCGAACTTCATTTCGGGAATTTAAGCCCTAAAAAATTAGAAACAATTTCAACAAAAATTGTGGCTATCTGTGAAGGTCAAACCGCCTGTATGGATTGGCTTAATAAACCGGCAAATCTAAAAAGACCTGAAGCCATCAATGCATATCTGAAAAATTTAGCCAAAAAAAATCAGTTAAAATACACCGCTTTAAACAGAAAAAAATGTGAAGAACTTGGTTTGGGAGCTTTTCTGTCGGTCAACCAAGGAAGTGCTTATGATGCTGCTTTTACCATTTTAGAATATAAAACCACGGTAAAAAATGCAAAAACTTTCGGACTCGTAGGAAAATGTGTTTTGTTTGATACGGGAGGAATTTCCCTGAAACCTTCAGACAATATGCATTACATGAAATCTGACATGGGAGGTGCAACTGCGGTTCTTGGAGCACTTATTTACGCATCGCAAATGCAACTTCCCGTTAACATTACCGCTATTTTACCAATCACCGACAATGCAATTTCTGAAAACGCCTATTTACCAAGCGATGTAATTACTGCTTATAACGGAAAAACAATTGAAGTTCTCAATACCGATGCAGAAGGCAGAATGACACTTGCAGACGGATTATCTTATCTTTCAAAAAATTACAAAACAGATGTTCTGATTGATCTCGCAACACTTACAGGAAGCTCCGTGAGAATGTTTGGTGACACTTGCGGAGCCATGTTTTCTAATAATGAAGATTTGAAAAATCTTTTAATAAAAACCGGCGATAAAACCAATCAGAGATTATGGAATTTACCGCTTTGGGATGTTTGGCTTGATGATTTCAAATCTGATGTGGCAGACTTTAAAAACATTTCGATGAAACCGATTGGCGATTGTATTATTGCGGCTAAATTTTTGGAACAATTCATCGGAAACCACCCAAACTGGGCACATCTTGATATTGCGGGAGTTGCATTCGGAAATGTGGGATACGCAAAAGAAAAAGCTGCAACCGGATTTGGTGTACAATTATTAGCCGATTTAATCGAAAATTATCATTAAAAATTAGTTTTTTAGAGATTTTCTTCTTATACTTGATTAGCAATTTTCAAAAGCACAAAGGTTATCAATTTTTAGTATTAAATAATCAACAATCATAACCTTTTATTTTTTATAATTTAATAAAAATTAAAAATCATTATATGAAGGAGAAAACCATCGTATGTATTTCGTGCTATTATAAAGGTTACGATTTTATGGACGAGATGAAAAAACTCGGCAATAAAATCATCCTCGTAACATCGGAAAATTTAAAAGAAAAGAACTGGCCATGGCACGCTGTCGACGAAGTTTTCTATATGCCGGAAATTAAACCTTCGGTATGGAATCTCGACCACCTCATCCAGGGATTTTCTCACCTCATGAAAACCCGAAAAGTAGATGCAGTGATTGCTCTGGACGATTACGATGTAGAAAAAGCTGCATTAATTCGTGAAACATTCCGTATTCCCGGGATGGGACAAACGACGCACCGTTATTTCAGAGATAAACTGGCTATGCGACAAAAAGCAAAAGATTCGGGCATCAATGTTCCTGAATTCAGTGCTGTGTTTAATGATCAGGAAGTAAAAGATTTTACTGAAAAAGTTCCTGCTCCTTGGGTTTTAAAGCCACGCTCAGAAGCTTCAGCTTCCGGAATCAAAAAACTGAAAACCCAGGAAGAACTTTGGGAAGCCCTTGAAAAATTGGGAGAAGAAAGGCATTTATTCCTTTTAGAAAGCTTTAAACCAGGCGATGTTTATCATGTTGATAGCTTAACATTTAATAAAGAAATTGTTTTTACTTCGGCTTCAAAATATCTAGCTCCACCAATGCAGGTTTCTCATGAAGGTGGCGTTTTCCGTACCAAAACTTTGGGAAGATATTCCGAAGAGTTTAAAGCTTTGGAAGAAGCCAACGCAAAAGTCCTGTCTAATTTCGGATTGATAAACGGGGCTACTCACACCGAATTCATCCGTGGAAAAGAAGACGGGAAATGGTATTTTCTGGAAACTTCTTCCAGGGTCGGAGGCGCACATATTCCTGATTTAGTGGAAGCTTCAAGCAACATTAATATATGGCGTGAATGGGCAAAAATTGAAGATGCATTACTAAAAGGAACTCATTATGAGGTTTCAAAACCTACAGGATATTATTCCGGGCTAATCGTTGCTTTAATAAAAGATCTTACTCCAAATTATAAAGATTTTGAGTGTGAAGAAGTTGTAAAATTTCTTCCGATCGATTATCATGTGGGAATCGTTTATAAATCAAAAGATTCCGTTATTGTTCAAGAGAGACTTGATTACGCAGCAGAAAAGATTCACGCAGAAATGCTCAATGTACTTCCTCCGAAGGATAAACCTTCCAGCTAACATGAATGATAAATGATAATCGATAATGGATTATCAAAACACACTGTAGATCATTCACCATTTATCAACTATAAATTATAAATATGCCACAAATAGAACATACAGATTACTATTCTCATATATTAGGAATGAGCCTTAAAGTAGAAGTTACAGGTCATTACGGATATCCGATCATCATGTTCCCTACTTCACAGGGTTTATATACTCAAAATCACGATTTTCACCTGAACAGCAGCATAAATTACTTCGTTGAACAGGGAAAAGTAAAATTATATAACATTCAGACCATTGATACGTGGAGCTTTTACGACGAAAAAATCTCTCCACAACAAAGAATCAGAAACTATGAAAAATATGTACAATTTTTAATACAGGAATTTGTTCCGTACATTCAGAGACTGCACCAGACTCATCGTGTCGCTATTGCCGGAGCAAGTTTCGGAGGATATCATGCTGCAAATTTTGCATTCAGGTTTCCGGATGTCATTTCTCATTTGTTTTGTCTTTCAGGAGCATTCAGCATAAGAAATTTTATGGACGGATATTCTGATGAGCTTGTTTATTTCAACTGTCCCAGAGAATTTGTAAGGAATGATGAAGCCTGGAAATACAAACACATGCATATCGTTCTAAGCACTTCTGATGAAGATATATGTAAAGACAAAAATGTAGAAATGGCAGAGATTTTAGCCTCAAAAGGGATCGATTTCTGGTATGACGAAAAAAAATGGATCAATCATGACTGGCCACTGTGGAGAATGACATTTCCAACTTATATCGGCACATTCTTTTAAAAAACTCAAATATTAACATTAAAAAAATAAAACAAAAATTATGGCAAAAAAAGTAGGAATTTTATTCGGGATGGAAGATACATTTCCATGGGCGTTTATCGATAAAGTAAATGAACTTGGAGGTGGTGAAATCATCGCTGAAGCAGTAAATATAGACAAATTGGAGCAGGGAGCAGACTACGGTTATGCAGTGATTATCGACAGAATCTCTCAGGATGTACCTTTTTACAGAGCTTATCTGAAAAATGCAGCCCTGAACGGAACTTATGTAATCAACAATCCTTTCTGGTGGAGCGCAGACGAAAAATTCTTCAACAACGCTTTGATGACAAAACTTGGAATTCCTTTACCTAAAACAGTTTTACTTCCTTCACATGAAAGACCTACAGATACTACCGAAACATCTTTCAGAAACCTGAAATTTCCTCACGATTGGGATTATATTTTTAATTATGTAGGATTTCCGGCTTATATGAAGCCTCATGATGGTGGCGGCTGGAAAAGCGTTTACAGAGTTGAGAATCCACAGGATCTTTGGGATAAACTGAGCGAAACCGAGCAATTGGTGATGATGGTCCAGGAAGAAATAGTTTTTCAGGATTATTACAGGGTATATTGTTTAGGTCAGAAATATGTTCACATTATGCCTTATGAACCGAGAAATGCGCATCATTTAAGGTATGCAACCACTCATCAGACACAAGGTGCAGAATTAGAAAAACTATTAAAAACAATTCATGATTATACCATCAAAATGAACAAAGCTTTAGGTTATGATTTCAATACTGTGGAATTTGCCGTAAGAGACGGAATTCCTTATGCGATTGATTTCTGCAATCCAGCTCCGGATGCAGACAGAAACTCTGTAGGTGAAGAAAATTTCGCATGGATTGTAGAGCATGCAGCAAAATTGGCTATTGAAAAAGCAAAAGAATACGTTCCGGGAAAACCAAACATTTCCTGGGGAACTTTCGTAAAAGATTCAGTGAAATAAAACATAAAAAACACAGAAAAAAAAATGCATCAGTTTACTATAGGAATCGAAGAAGAGTATCAGATTATCGATGTCGAAAGCCGCGATCTCATCTCTCATGTATCTAAAATCATTGAAGGCGGAAAAGCGGTTTTAAGTGAAAATTTAAAGCACGAAATGCACGAATCCATGATTGAAATGGAAACAGGAATCTGCCAGAATATCCAGGAAGCAAAAGCAGAGCTTACAAATCTTAGACGTCACCTTATTAATACTGCTCATGAGCAGGGATTGCGTGTCTCGGGAGGAGGAACTCACCCATTTTCAAACTGGGAACACAATACAATCACAAACGGTGAGCGTTACAATAAAATTGTAGACGACATGGGCGATGTTGCCCGTGGAAACCTTATTTTCGGACTGCATGTTCATATCGGAATTCCAAACCGTGAAGAAGGGGTGAGAATTCAGAATGTAATGCGCTATTTTCTTCCGCACGTTTATGCTTTATCGACCAATTCACCTTTCTGGATCGGGAGAAGTACAGGTTTTAAATCTTACAGACAGGAAATTTTTGTAAAATTCCCACGAACCGGTATTCCGAGTTTCTTTAATTCGTTGGCTGAATTCGACAGTTATGTTGATCTTTTAGTTAAAACAGGAACCATAGACAACGCCAAAAAGATCTGGTGGGATTTAAGAGTTCACCCTTTTTATCCAACGATTGAATTCCGAATCTGCGATATGCCTTTACGAATTGAAGAAACAGTGTGCTTGGCTGCAATTATGCAGAGTTTGGTGGCTAAAATTTACAAATTGCATCAGCAGAATTTAAGTTTCAGAAGTTACAGAAGACTTTTATTAAATGAAAACAAATGGCGCGCTTCCAAAGACGGAATTCATTCTAAGCTGATCGATTTTGGTAAAGAAGAATCGGTTCCTTATCCTGATCTTTTAAAAGAACTTTTAGAATTTATCGACGATGTTGTAGACGAATTAGGATGTAGAAAAGAGGTAGAATATGCATGGACGATTTTAGAAAACGGAACGGGTGCAGACCGCCAGTTAGCTGTGTTTAAAGAAACCGGAGACCTTACGAAAGTTGTTGATTATATGATATCTGAAACCGAATACGGCATTACTCACGGAGTATCTGCTTCATAATATTTTCATAACTTTGCAGAAATTATGAAGTTATGAACAATGTAAGAATTGCTTTGCTGGACATGAACAATAATCAGGTAAATCAGGGATTTAAAAACATTAAAGAAATCTCTGAAAATTTCCAAAAGCAGTCGGAAGAAGATATTACCATTACGAGTTTTGATGTAAGACATAAGAACGAAATTCCGAATATTGAAGATTTTGACATCTTTATTTCATCCGGCGGTCCGGGAAATCCGCATCGTGAAGGTCTTGAATGGGAGCAGAAATTTGCCGATTTTTTAGATGCAGTTTATGAGCACAACAAACATAGTGAGTCTAAAAAATATCTATTTCTGATCTGTCACTCTTTTCAATTGGCAAGCATTCATTGGGATTTAGGAAATATCTGTAAGAGAAAATCCTATTCTTTTGGTGTACAGCCGGTTCACAAAACAGAGGAGGGTGAAAAGGAATTTTTATTTACAAACTTACCCGATCCTTTTTATGCAGTAGATTCGAGAGCTTACCAGTTTATAGAGCCGAATGTTGAGCGTTTTGAAGAACTAGGGATGAAAATTGTGGCGATCGAAAAATTCCGTCCGCATATCAATCTGGAAAGAGCGATTATGGCAGTTCGCTTTTCCGATGAAATTTTCGGAACTCAGTTTCATCCCGAAGCAAATCCTGACGGAATGATTGAAAACCTGAAAGACGAGAAAAACAAAGAAGCCATGATTGAAAACTACGGTATGGAAAAATATCTTGAAACCGTAGACAGAATCAATGATGAAGACAAAATCGTTCTTACACAGTCTCAGATCTTACCTCGTTTTTTAAGCGATGCAAAGAAGAATATTTTGAAAGGAAATAAAGCGACAGCTTAAAATAAATTCAAATAAAAACAATTAAAATCGAGCAATATTGCTCGATTTTTTAAATCACAATAGAAAAAAATATGATCCCAAAATACAGAAAACAGTTCAACGAAGAATTTTCTCAGGAAAAGTACGAGCACATCAACTCTTTGTTGAAGGAAAAAAGCGGTATCGAACCGAAATTCAGGCTTTCTGAAAGCCCGATATTTTTAACTAAGGAATTCAAAGAAAAATTACTTTCCGCAAGCGAAAGTATTATCGATCAAATTAAAAATTTACCGGAAGGAATTCTCGAAAAATCAATTCCCGAAAACTGTAAAGTTCCCAATGATACAAAGCAGCCTCATTTTTTCACCATCGATTTTGGGATCTGCAAAAGCGAAAACGGTAAAATTGAGCCACAACTGATAGAATTACAAGCATTTCCATCATTGTACGCTTTTCAGAATACGTATGAAGATCTTTTTTGCGAAGTTTATCCGTTTTTGAAAGAGCTTAAAAATAAAATTTCGCAGGAAGATTATCAGAAACATCTATATGAATTGGTTGTGGGAAAAGAAAAGCCTGAAAATGTAGTTCTACTTGAAATTTATCCTGAAAAACAAAAAACGGCTATCGATTTTGCTCTAACTGAAAAATTTTTAGGCATAAAAACCGTTTGCCTGACTAAAGTAAAGAAAGAAGGCAGAAAATTATTTTACGAAAATAACGGAAAATTAACTGAAATTAAAAGAATTTACAATCGTGTGATCTTTGACGAGCTGGATAGAATCCCCGATCTTAAAACTGAATTTAATTTCCGTGAAGAAGTTGATGTAAAATGGATTACGCATCCTAATTGGTTCTTTAAAATTTCAAAATATCTATTGCCATTATTAAAGCACGAATTTGTACCAAAAAGTTATTTTTTACATGAATTTCCTGAAGATGAAATCTTGGAAAATTTTGTTTTAAAACCTTTATTTTCATTCGCAGGTAGCGGTGTGAATTTGAATCCGACCAAAGAAATTACTGATGCGATCTCTGATAAAGAAAATTATATCCTGCAGAGAAAAGTCAATTACGAACCTATTTTTGAAGATATCAACGGAGATTTTTCGAGAGCTGAAATCCGTTTGCTTTACATCTGGAAAGAGAATGAAGAAAGACCCGTTTTGTTACAAAACCTATCAAGAATGACCAAAGCAGCAATGGTAAATGTTGACTTTAATAAAAAAGATGCTATTTGGATTGGAAGTTCTCATGCTTTTTTTGGAGAATAATGAAACTAATGAAATCCATATTAACATTGTCCATATTAGCTAGTAATTTATTTTATGGACAGTATCATGTTCCTGATTTTGATATAACCAAATTTATTAATGATGGTGGAATTTCAAAAGAAATTTACACCAAACAAAAAGACAAATTAGAATTGAGCGAAAGATACTATTTTGATAAAAATTCAAAAACTATAAAAGTAACTTTAGATAAGGATATGAATAATGGAACTTCTTTAATAGGTTTAGATTATATTTTAGATAATGAAAACAGAATTTCAGAAGAAAAAAACTATTTCAAAGACAATCAGCTAAGTGAAAAATTCACACAAATTATAAAGTATAAGTACGCTAAATCTTCAAAACAACTCTCATATTTTGATTCTAATAATAAAGTTTATCTAAAAATATTTTTTTTCTACAACGATAAAGATGAGTTGGTGGAAAGTATTAAAATTTCTGATGATCTTGTTTTACATGAACGAACAATTACTTACAAATTAGATAAATATGAAATTAGTGAGAGCGAAAAATTTACTTTTCCAAAATATAAAACTATTACAAAAAGTAAACTTGACACCAATGGTTTTCCCATATACATTGAATCAAAAATAGATATTTACTCAACCCCCAAACAATATATGCCTGATTCAGTTTTATATTATGAAAACGAAGTAGATAAAATGGGTAATCTTTCTAAAAAGTATAGTATTTATAAAAAAAACAAAGAGCTGATACAAAAAGTGGTTACTCAATATTCACCTTAATGAAATAAAAAAGCGGCAAAAAAATATTTTTTTGCCGCTTTAAATTATAATATAAATATTCTAAATCCTATCATCCTCAAGCAATTCTCTCGTCTGATATTCCTGAACAAGATCAATTGCATTAGAAATTACATCACTCAAAGCGGTAATAAAAGTTCCTTCTTCTGCCATACTGATGGCATGTTTCAAGGCTTCGATTTCTTTAGGAATAATTTCGTAGCTTACTTCTCTTCCAGATTGGTTGATTCCGTCGATAATTAAGCCGTTTATTTCGTCTTCTGTTCTTCCGCGAAGATGTTTTTCGTTTCGGATGATGATGTAATCAAACATTCTTCCGGCAATTTTTCCACAAAGTTTAATATCTTCATCTCTTCGGTCTCCAACACCGGAAATAATCCCGATTTTCTTTGTAGATTCTACGTTTTTCAGATAATCTTCAATAGCTTCATAACCTGCAGGATTGTGCGCAAAATCAATTAAAACCTTAAAGTTTTTAAATTTAAAAACATTCAGTCTTCCCGGAGTCAGCTGCGCACTCGGAATAAATGTACGAAGCGAATTTGAAATATCTTCAATCCCGAAACCATAAAGATAACAAGCCAAACTTGCTGCCAAAACATTTGCAATCATGAATTTTGCCTTACCTTCCATTGTAATCGGGAAATCTTTTGCCTTACCGATTCTTATTTTCCAGTCACCTTTTTTTATCGTTACGAAACCTTCTTCATAAACGCAGGTTGTACGACCTTCTTTTGCGAATTTTTTGATGTATTCGTTATTTTCATCCAAACTGAAAATAGCAACCTGGCTCGGTAAATCGTTGATTATACGCATCGAATATTCGTCATCTGCATTCATCACGCTCCATCCGTTTTTCTTTACGCTATCCAGAACGACTCTTTTTACCCTCGTCAAATCTTTCAGTGTATGAATGTCATTCATTCCTAAATGGTCTTCTTTAATATTGGTTAAAACTCCAATATCACATTGTCCGAAACCGAGTCCTGAACGTAGGATTCCACCTCTTGCAGTTTCTAAAACGGCAAATTCTACAGTAGGATCTTTCAGAATAAATTCAGCCGAAATCGGACCGGTTGTGTCACCCTTTGTCAACATCGTATTCTGAATATAAATTCCATCGGAAGTTGTAAATCCTACTCTATAGCCATTATTTTTTACAATATGTGAAATTAATCTTGTTGTCGTTGTTTTACCGTTAGTTCCTGTAACAGCAATAATCGGAATCGTAAAAGGCTTTCCTTGCGGATAAAGCATATCAACAACAGGAGCAGCAACGTTTCTAGGAAGACCTTCACTCGGAGCCAAATGCATTCTGAAACCCGGAGCGGCATTCACTTCAATGATTGCTCCGCCGCTTTCTTTTAGAGGCTGAGTCAGGTTTTCTGCCATAATATCAATTCCGCAGACATCCAATCCTATGATTTTGGAAATCCTTTCTGCCATTGTGATGTTTTCGGGATGAACCATGTCTGTCACATCAATGGAAGTTCCACCTGTCGAAAGATTTGCGGTTGATTTTAAATAGACTACTTCGCCTTTCTGAGGAACAGTTTCTAAAGTATATTGTAACTTTTCGAGTAATTCTAAAGTATCTTTATCAACATTAATTTCCGTTAAAACATTTTCATGACCATACCCTCTTCTCGGATCTTTATTTTCTTTTTCAATAAGCTTTTCAAGATTAGATTCACCGTCACCTACAACATGAGCTGGAACCCTTCTTGCTGCAGCCACCATTTTATTATTGATGACCAAAACTCTGAAGTCATACCCGGTAATATATTTTTCAACAATTACTTTTCTTGAATATTTTTGAGCATGTTCTAAACCAACTACAGTAGAATCCCAATCATTAACATTGATAGAAGAACCTTTACCATGATTTCCGTCCAAAGGTTTCAGAACAATAGGATAACCTATTTTTTTAATAACATGCTGCAAATCTTCCTGATCTACAACCAAATCACCTATCGGAACAGGGATCGCCGAATCGTGAAGCATTTTTTTCGTTAATTCTTTGTTGCAGGCAATATCTACAGCAATCGAACTTGTATTCCCTGTAATGGTTGCCTGAAACCTCTGCTGATTAACTCCGTAACCTAATTGTACTAATGAATTGCTTCCTAATCTGATCCACGGAATTTTTCTTGAAACTGCTTCCTCAACAATACTTCCCGTTGATGGACCAAGTCTTACACGTTCTCTGATTTCCTTTAATTTTTGAATACATGCGTTGATGTCATATTCTTTATTTTCAATGAGAGCAATTGCAATTTCCACAGCCTGTTCAGCGGCATAAATACCTGCATTTTCTTCAATATAATCAAAAACAACATTGTACACTCCGGGAGTTTTTGTCTCACGGGTCCTTCCGAATCCTGTATCCATTCCCGCTAAAGTCTGAATTTCTAAAGCAATATGCTCAATTACATGTCCCATCCAGGTGCCGGTTTCTACTCTATGAAAAAAACCACCTATTGTTCCTTCAGAACATCGATGTGTGATCAGTGAGGGAATTAATTGTTCGATTCTTTCACGAAAACCTTCAATTTTATTGGTAGGGAAATTTTCCAATTCTTCGAGATCCAAGCGCATTTGTATCAGCTTCTTTCTTCTTATACTCCAAATATTCGGACCGCGTAAAGCCTGTATTTTCTCAATTTTCATATGCAGGTACTTAATTTTTTTCCAATTTGTTAAGTGAAATCATAAATTTTAACAACTATAATTTGTATTAAAAAAATTTAAAATTTCATCGTTTAGATATATTAATAAAAACATCTTTCTAAATCAAAGATAATGCAAAACCATAAACAAAACCATACTGTTATTAAAGATTTATTAAAAAAACACAAACATGGTAACTGATTAAAAATCACTATCAGTACGTTAAAAAAGACTTTACATTTCATTAACAATTTATTATTTTTTAAATTTGCAGGCTATGAAACCTGTTGGAAAATTAATTATTATCGGAGGAGCTGTTAACAAAGGCAGTTTTACAGAAACCGATTACGATCAGAATGTTGAAAAAAATCTGAATTTTTTTGAAAGAGGAATTTTAAGAAAAATCATTACTGAATCTAAACATAAAGAAAATTCAATCATCGAAGTGGTAACGACGGCGTCACAAATCCCACAAATCGTTGGTGCAGAATATAAAAAAGCTTTCGAATTTTTGGGAGCTAAAAATGTGAATATTCTTGATATTCATAATCGTGAAGAAGCCAATTCGGATGCTATTGTTGCAAGGGCAAACGCAGCTGATGTTGTGATGTTTACGGGGGGAGATCAATTACGGTTAACATCTATTTTGGGCGGAACAAGATTTCATGATACCATCTTGCTAAAATATCAGGAGCAGGATTTTATTTACTCCGGAACATCGGCCGGAGCGGCTGCAGCTTCTGAAAATATGATCTATCAGGGAAGTAGCTCTGAAGCATTGCTGAAAGGTGAAATTAAAACAACACAAGGTTTGGGCCTAATCGACAACGTTATTGTTGATACGCATTTCGTACAAAGAGGAAGAATCGGAAGACTATTTCAGGCAGTAGTAAACAATCCGAGAACTTTAGGAATCGGTTTAGGTGAAGATACCGGGCTTTTCATTCATAATGATGTAATGACCGCTGTAGGATCTGGTTTGGTAATCATCGTCGACGGAAGATTTATAAAAGATACGAATCTTACAAATATTAATCTGGGCGAGCCGATTTCTATCGATAATTTAACGGTACATGTGATGTCGATGAACGATCATTATGATTTAAAGACGAGAACACTCACGATAGAAAATTCCCAGTTCAATCCTATTCCACAGACATAAAATACAAAGTGAAGTTTTTCTTCACTTTTTTTATATATTTAAATCTAAATAATTCGAATGAAAATAATAATCCATGGTGGTTTTTTCTCTGAAAGCGACCAAAGCCACGAAGTAAAAGTTGCCAAACAGAATTCTTTAAAAAATATTGCTGAAAAAGCTTATCGTTATTTGGAAACTCATTCGGCAGTGGATGCCGTTGCTTATGCCGTTTCGCTTTTGGAAGATGACGAATTGTACAATGCAGGAATTGGTTCTCAAATTCAAAGCGATGGAATCATCCGTATGAGTGCAGCTCTGATGGATGGCGAAACCCAGAAAATGAGTGGCGTCATCAATATTCAGGATGTGAAAAACCCGATTTTTGTGGCAAAGGAACTGATGAAAGAAGATGACAGAGTTTTAGACGGAAACGGTGCTAAAATTTATGCCAACAATAACGGATTTGAAAATTTCTCTACTGAAATTCCTCAGAGAAGAAAAGAATATGAAGCTAAGCTTAAAAACGGAGGGAAAGGTACTGTAGGCTGCGTTGCGATCGACCAAAACGGGAAGCTAGCCGTTGCTACTTCTACCGGCGGAAAAGGTTTTGAAATTCCTGGAAGAATTTCAGATTCTGCGACAGTTGCCGGAAATTATGCCAATGAATTCTGCGCAGTAAGCTGCACCGGAGTGGGTGAAGATATTGTAAGCAATGCTACTGCAGCGAAAATAGTAACCCGTGTTACCGACGGGATGAGTTTGAAAGATGCTTTTGACAAAACCTTTGCTGAACTAAAAACAATCGATGGTTTTGCAGGAGCTATTGCAATTGATAAAAATGCAAACATTTATCATCAGGATTCTTATCCAACCATGGTTTTTGCAAGTTTTGACGGAAAACATTTTAAAACTTTCGAATAATTTTAACATTATTTTATTATTCCCATATTTTTTTTGGCACACAATTTACATAACTATTAATAACAAAATTTTAATATTTAACTTTAAAAAATAGAAATCATGGGAAATAAGACAAACGGATTATTAGCTTTGTTAGGATTAGGCGCATTAGCGTACTGGAAGTATAAAAAATCTACACCGGAACAGCAGCAAGCTGTAAAAGACAAAATCAATTCTGCAAAAGAGAATTTGAACAAATGGGGAAATGATTTGAAAGATAAAGCCAATGAAGTTGCTTCCCAGGCTCAAAGCAAATTTGACGAAGCAAAATCCAAAGTTGAAGATTCAGCATCTAATATTTAAAAATTATAACATTCATATACAAATAAAGTCATCTTAAGATGACTTTTTTTGTGCTGCTATAGAGTAAACCATTGGCATTTTATTACCAAATCTCTTTATTCTCCATTTTCCTTTTTCAAATTCTTCAATATGCTTAAAGCAAGGGTAAGGTGACCAATCAAACTCATGAAACTGTTCTATAACCAATTCTTTATTAATCAGATTTTGCATTACTTCCGATAAAGAATGATTCCACATTACATATTCCTGAACCAGCTCTGCAGAAAAGTCCGCATAGGTCCCTTCATACGTTTCTGTAATTGGTTTCTCATTAAAATAATTGTAAGCTACATCTTTAAAATCATCATCAAACATCCATACTACAGGATGAAATTCTGCCATAATGAATTTCCCATCCGGCTTCAGAAAATGATTAATGACACTTGCCCATTTTTCAAGATCGGGAAGCCAGCCAATCGTTCCGTAGCTTGTAAAAACAATATCAAATTTTTGGCTTAAAATATTCGGAAGTTCATATACATCAGAGCAGATGAATTCTGTATCGGTACCGCATTCTTTAGCCAGATCTTTTGCAGCTTCAATCGCTTTGTCTGATAAATCTATTCCGATAACTTTCGCTCCCATTCTCGAAAGCGAAATAGAATCCTGACCAAAATGACATTGCAAATGTAAAATTGTTTTTCCTTCTATATCTCCTAAAAGTTCAAGCTCTATTGAGTTTAATGAGGTCCTGCCTTTTAAAAATTCATCTACAAAATAAAAGTCAGATTTCAGATGTGGTTCTACTTTAGCATTCCAGGATTTCCTGTTGATATCTAAATAATTTTCCATTGGGTTTTAATTTGTGTAAAGATAATTTTTTCTGAATACATTTTATGCTTTTACGGTTTTCCGTAAAAAAATACGGTAAAGCAACTGTAGTTTTGAACAAAATTTAAAACATATTATACACAATAAACCATGAGTAAAAATTCTTCTTTAGCAGCATCAGATCTTTTTTTAGGCGTGCTTGCCATATTATTAATCAGTGTAAGTTTTTACCAGACCTGGCTCGGACTTGAGCAAATTTTCGGAAATGCTTCATTTGTCATTGCACTTGTGCTTTCTTTGCTTCTTTTATTTCTTTGCTGGATGCTCAGAGCGGCAAAACTAGAAGGCAAATCTACAGGAAGTTTGGTAGGAATCTACATTTTCATTGCAGCATTCTGTTTTATAGCAAACTTTAATGCTCTTTATACAAGATTTATGCGTACCGATATTTACACCAACGAACTTAGAACTATTAATGAAGATTTTAATAAGCTGGAAAATAATATTGAAGCCAAATTAAATTATAAGTATCCAAAAGAAACTGCACGAAATATTGAAATCAAGAAAAAGCAACTGATGGCGCAGATTATTGACCCGGCTAATCAGGGAATTGGCTCAAGAGCACAAGCGTTAATTAGAGATATTGAAAAAATGACCGGACAGAAAGTCGATTTACTTACACCAGTTGGTAATGATTATGATGATTTAGCCCAAAGAATGGGAAGTCAAATCGACAATATGGTAATGGATTTATCTCCAGATGAAAGAAATTTAAAATCAGATATTAACAATTCTGTTTTAAAATGGAATAAAAGAGTTCAGGAATTTCTGTTATTACCTAAAAAAGAGAAAGATGTTTTGGCGCAAACCCTTATTGATAATGCTTTAACCGATTACAACAAATTGGGAAGCAGAGCAAATAATATTTTAGGAGAAGACAGATTCAAATTCGAGCCGCTGATTTCAAAAACACAGGATGTCGGTAAAATAGGATATGCATTTGAACACGCTATTAAAAACTTTGGAATGTATCAGTTTGTAGTTCTTGCAGGTTGTATTTTGCTAGATTTTGTCATTGTGATTATTATTTTATTGGTTACAAATTCCGACAATAAGGCGAACAACAGCGTTTTAGGTAACAGAAAAAAAGGAACAACATTAATCCCTAACAGATAATTGCCATGATAAATAAAGACAGACCTTTTTCATTTGATGATTATGACCGTGAAAATGATTTTAAAAAATTTGAGGATTTCAATACTTCAAATAATGAAATAATTACTGACGAAAATATTTATATCAATAATGAGATAGAAGATGACGGATTTGTACCGACCTCAAGCGGAACTACTACCACCGTAAAAAATAAAGACAGCAATTTTGTGTTTTTTTACGGAACTTCAGCATCCGGAAAATCTGTAATTCTATCGGCAATTTTATATTACTTAAATTCTTTTGCGGGTGTTTTACGTCCAAAATTAGGAAGTCCGAATTCCCGTGAAGCTCACGTTCTACTCGCCGATTTTTTTGAAAACATAAAAAAAGGAATTCTTCCTAACAGAACAACAAGAGATCAGGTAACACGATTAGATTTTGTTTTTGACCCCAACAATAAATCTGTAAAAGTTCCTCCCGTAAGTTTATCATTTCTGGAAACAGCAGGCGAAAATCACAACGAAATTTCTCGTGGAGGAAAATATGTAGACGGTATTGAAGCCTACCTCAACTCAGATATCCCTTTGAATTTCATTATTGTAACGAGTTATGACAGAGCACATCACGAAGATTCAAAGATCGTTGAGTTTTTAGATTATCTGGAAAGAAAGGGTAAAAACCTGAAAAATGTAAATGTACTTTTGGTGATCTCAAAGTGGGATAAATCCGGGAATATGGGTGTTGATAATGAGCAACATTTAGAAAATTTCATTAGCGAAAGACTCAGCATGACCAACAACAGAATCGACACTTATAACTTAAGCAAAACGTATTTTACCATAGGAAACGTACAAAATCAGGGTGGAATGGAAAAGATTACTTTACTAAACCTCGATTCGGCTGAAGTAATTGCCAAATGGCTCTATTACAATATCGCAGGCTATGATCTGGATTACGAAGGTACATTTTGGGAAAAAATAAAATTTAGCTTTTCTAAATAATGAAGAACATCAATGTATTCGGATATGCAACCTTTGGCACACCCAATGGATTTACGCAGTCCTGTATCTACGGAAATAAAAGTTTGGAAAAAGTACTGAAAAAATTTGATTTAAAATCAGATGCAATTCAATTATTATCACCCAATGACCGTATTTACTCAATCAGAAAAGAATCGGCACAAAATAACATTCTTCTATCCTACTCTGTTTACACTTTTGCAAAAGAGAAAAACTCTAATCGAAGCGGAACATTCATTGGAACGAGCCTGGTTTTTACAAATGAAATTCTTCCTGAAAATTTAATTTTAAGCTCACTTCACGAAATTCATATTAATCTTAAAAACAATAATGTGAGTGGTGACGGTTTTGTACTGAACATCAATCATTCAAAGGATTTTAACCTTCAGGATATATTTTCGAAAGATTTTGAAAAATTAGAGTATCAAACCCATAAAATTGATTTTTTAGACTGGGACAACTCCGGGTATAGTCTGGTTATTAAAACAGATAAATTAGATACGAATTCTATTCAGGATTTATTCAGAAAATCTTTATCAATACTTCCTAAATACGATACGGTATATTTTATTGACAGTAAGGAAATTGCAGAATTTGTATCTCAAAAAAGGCTGTTCAGGCTAATCGATAAAAATGGCTTAGACCGGGAAATAGAAAAATTGCAGGAAGAAAGGGTACAGAAAGTTGAAGATGCAATTCTCTATTTAAAAAACAAAAGGCTAAAGCATGAAGAGAATGGAAGAAAAGAATTTGAAAATTTTAAAAAGAAAATCGAACATAACGAACAAAAACATTCTGCAAACAGTAAAATAATTGAAGAGTCAGACCGCAATCTTAAAGCTTTAAACAATCTTTATCAGACTTTTTTAAGAAAATATGATGAATTAATCAGCAAACTGAGTTCTGAAAAGGGGCTTAATGATATAAATTACTCATATAGTCAATTAGAAAAGGATTTTTTAAATGAAAAAAGCAAATTAGACTCTATAAGTGATGTTTCTTCCTTTTCTACAACCAGAACTGTTTCATCTGTGCCGCTTAGCCGACTTATTCCTGAAGATGATAATGAACCTGAAAAAAGTAAACCTGATGTTTTTAAAATTATTTCTGCAGTTTTAAATGTACTTTTAATCGGCGGAGCAATTGTATTTTACACCATGTTTTATGAAAAACCGAGTGAACCAGCCATTCCCAATACAACTGAAAGTCAGGATAACACAGTAATTGAAAGCATAACTTCAAATTCGGCATCAGGAAAATTAAATCCGACTCCAAACGCTGTTGCAGAAAATCAGGAAAACATTGCAGAAATGCTAAACAGATTCGACAGTACTTCCACAATACATTATGTTACTGATATTATTTTCGAGAAAAATAAAAGCATTAAAGATGTCTATCAGTTTCAGAAGAATGATTACAAAAAATTACTTTTTGAAAAAAATCCTGAGGCTTTCAGAGTTGATAATACTGATACTGTTCTTATAAGAAAGGATTTGTTGCAAAACATCCCTTCATATAGACAGCAACAATAAAGAACTTGCTATACAGTTATTCTGGTTGAAAACAATGATGAAAAAAATTCCGGCTCGGAGTAGACTGCACCCAAAAGTTTAGACAAAATTATTAAAGAAAAGAGTTCGGTACTGTACCGGGCTCTTTCCATTTAGATTTAATCGTATTCTGTCGTTGTTGTAATAAGTGATGTATTGTTTTATTT
>NZ_JBPCHW010000024.1:0-50901 GCF_051011795.1 Chryseobacterium sp. RLHN22 | reverse complement strand
ACGTAACCCTGGTAAAAGTGCTTGAGGTTTTTGAATGCACCGTAATGAAACAGGATCATAATAGTCATTACTTCACTTTGAGACATGGCAGATTTTCGGTATCGGATCTTAATTTTTGGATCTTTCAAAGCATAATCTTTGAGAACGTTATCAAATTCTTTAAAAAATTCATCAACAATGTAATAAATAGTTGTAATTTCATCATCAGAAATCATAGCAGAAATTTTAGTTAAATATTTGAATTTCAATACCTTGAATATACTAATTTTTCTGCTTTTTTGTATCATAAATTTATTTATTATTATCCCGAACTCACGTTAATTAAAACAAAACCCTATCCTCTTTCCTCAATTCTTCCAGATATTTACTTTTATCATCCCGATAAAAAAGATTCATCGTCTCAAACGGAATCATTTTTAAATCTTTGTTTACGATATGAACGCAGGATTTTTTTACAGCACGAACATCAAAATCATGCGCATCCATAAAATTCATAATGATGACTCTGAACAAATTATCATAATCTAAATTTGGTGCGGAAACTTCAGGAAGACAACATAATAACTGATTCACTTTAGGCTGAACTTTATCCACAGAAATCCCCGTACTAAAAATATCAAGAAGCTGCATATGCAATCCGGTATCCTGTTCGTAAACAATCGTGTTTTTGGTTTCATTATTCAACAAATCAGCAGGATTAATATATCTGGTTAAAGGTATCGTTTCTCCTTCCAGTTTTAAAATATAACCCATCGCCAAAGCATCCGGATTACACGGAACGGGAATGATATCATCTGAATTCAGTAATGGAAACTGGTTTAAAATTTCATGTCTTACTTCCGTCAAAGTAATTTTTTCATGCGCAGAATCTTCTCGGTTTCTTCCGGCAATTTCTACAGGTTGAAAAGTAACTCCGCGAACACACTTCTGCTTTAAGGCAAAATCAATAATATTACCGATTTCATCAATATTTTTATCTTTTTGAAGAACAATAACGAGCGTTGTGGAAAGGTTTAAAGCATTTAATTTCTCTAAAGCTTTCATCCGTACATCCGTCAAATCTTTACCTCTGAAATCCTGTAACACTTCAGGCTTAAAAGAATCAAACTGAAGATAAATCTCAAATTCGGGAGCATAAGTTGCCAGTTTTTCCGCAAAACCAGGATCATTAGCAATTCTTACTCCGTTGGTATTAAGCATTAAATGTTTAATCGGTTTCGCCTTTGCAATATCCATTATTTTGAAAAACTCAGGATGAATCGTCGGTTCGCCCCCACTAATCTGAACAACGTCGGGTTCACCTTCATTTTTTACAATGATATCAAACATCGCCTCTATTTCTTCAAGGCTTCTGTGACCTCCGTAATGCGGTGAAGACATGGCATAACAAGTCGGACAGGTAAGATTACATCGATCAGTCACTTCCACAATCGAAAGACAGCTATGCTGCTCATGATCAACACATAAACCACAATCATAAGGACAACCGTATTCTACATCGGTCCCAAAATGAACTGGCATTTCCGAAGCTTTGTTGTAATTTCTGATGTTTTTGTAATAATGAACATCGGAAGCAATTTTAGTCTTAAAAAATCCGTGATCGGGACATCTTTTCGTCATAAAAACAGCTTCATCTTCGATGATAATTTTTGCTCCTACCCTTTTTAAGCATTCCGGGCAAAGACTGATTGTATAATCGTAATAAGTATAATTTCTTACCGGCATAATTTCTATTTACATTCCACCACAAATAAAACCGCTTATCAAACCACCGATAAGCATCGATATCAGAACCGTTTTCCAAAACTGACCTGTTGAAAACTTCTTTGTATTATTCCATTCATAAATGACTTTTGTAATACCTCCAATGACTAAAGAAACAACGAAAACCACAATGAAAATCATCCCGATGATCATTGCAACCAGACCACCGAGACCACCGACTTCAAGTAATGTTAAAAATTTCATGATATGATATTTTAAAGTGAAGTTACAACTTTTGTTTTTCTCAGTTTCAAGAAATAATAAAAAATTACACCTATACAAACTAACTGTATCGTTCCTAAATTTCCAACAATTTCTATTCGTGGTTTAATAAAGTCCAACATCAATCTAAAGCTGAAATAACTCAGCATGAAAAGCTGAAAAACAAAACCTGAAGGATATTTATTTTTTCTTTGAAGAATTTTTAAAACAATCCATAAAATAATAAGAAAAGCAATTTCGTACAAAGCCACCGGATGCCTTACATATTCATCCCCTAAATGCATTCCAAAAATAAAATTGGTAGGAATTCCATAGGTCTCTTCATGAACTCCGGTCAGAAAACAGCCAATTCTACCGATAATCATTGCTAAAATTAAAGGATAAACAATCAAATCGCCTGTACTTTCTTTGTGACCTACAATTTTCTTTGCCCATTCTACCCCAATCAAACCAAAAGCAAGGCCGCCCACAATGGTATTATTTGTCCAGAATCTTTTAAAACTGAAATTTTCAAATAATGTGTACGGATTTTCAAGGTTTCCGATGAGTTTTGAGCCGATTAAAGCGCCTGCTGTAGCTCCGATTAATACTGCCGCAGATGTGTTGAACGACAATTTTTCTTTCGACTTTCGTTTTAAATAAAAATAATACTGCATTCCGATGAAAATCCCGATGGTCTCCAAAACAGGATGCGCCAAAATCGTTTTATCGAAAATCTGAAAAGTAACAGGAAAATCCATAAAACCAAAAATAGGATTTTCAATTGATGATGAGACAAAGATTGTGAATAAATTTTCCCACAGATTGCACAGGTTTTCACAGATGATTATGATAAAATCTATTTTCTATGTCTTTGCTTTTTCTTCTTTCTTTCTAATCTTTTTTCTTTCTTACTATTTTTTCAAATGATCTTTACTATTTTTTTCAATTAGTTGATAAATCAAACTAATAGCGTATAAAACTTGTACAGTTATCTCTAAATTTTCTATAGGTCTAAATATTTATAACAACAAAAATAAAATGGAGAATTTTTGTACTAATCGTGTGTGTATTTAATTAATTAAAATCTTTCTATTGTAAGGTTACATATTCGTAGTTAATCCATAAAATCATTTCTTTTTAAGATTACTAAAAATCTTTTTCCTAATTTTAATTAAAATAATTTTCCAAATTATGCGCATAGAATATGATATAAAACTGGGTTTTAAAGATGTAATGTTCAGACCGAAAAGATCAACTCTAAAATCCCGTTCTGAAGTAAATCTTGAAAGAGAATTCACCTTCAGGCACACCCAAAAAAAATGGAAAGGAACTCCGATTATTGCAGCCAATATGGATACTGTCGGAACTTTCGAAATGGCGGTTGAGCTTGCAAAAGACAAAATTATCACTGCGGTTCACAAACATTATACTCCAGAAGAATGGAGCAATTTTTTAAATAATCAGCCTGAAGAAATTCATCAGTATATTGCATTAAGCACCGGAACCGGAAAAGCAGACGAAGAGAAAATAAAAACCATCCTCGAAAAGCACCCAAAAATCGAATTTCTCTGTATTGATGTTGCCAATGGCTATTCTGAGCATTTCGTTGAATTTGTGAAGAAAGCAAGAACCAATTTCCCTGATAAAATTATCATTGCAGGAAACGTTGTAACCGGAGAAATGGTTGAAGAGCTTCTTTTAGTTGGTGCAGATATTATAAAAGTCGGAATTGGCCCCGGTTCGGTTTGTACAACGAGAGTGAAAACCGGAGTGGGTTACCCACAACTTTCTGCGATTATTGAATGTGCTGATGCAGCACATGGCTTAAAAGGACATATTATTGCAGACGGTGGTTGCAAGGTTCCGGGAGATGTTGCCAAAGCTTTTGGTGGCGGAGCAGATTTTGTGATGTTGGGCGGAATGTTTGCCGGTCATGACGAAAGCGGTGGCGAAATGGTGGAAGAAAACGGCAAGAAATTTAAACTTTTTTATGGAATGAGTTCTAAAACCGCAATGGATAAACATTCCGGAGGTGTTGCAGAATATCGAGCTTCTGAAGGCAAAACGGTGAAAGTTTCATATAAAGGTTCGGTTTCGGAAACAGTAAAAGATATTTTGGGTGGTGTTCGTTCAACCTGTACTTATGTTGGTGCTTCTACGTTGAAAGAATTGTCAAAAAGGACAACTTTTATTCGTGTTCAGGAGCAGGAAAACCAAGTTTTTAATGATTAAATTTTGCTAAAATTATTTTTGCTTCATTTTAAAGCAATAACTTATCACTACTTGAAAAACTCCCTGTTTAAAGCAACCCTAAAAGTAGAGGGCCAATTGAGGGTCGTTATTTTTGCGTTTTTTTTAAAATTTCTATCTATTTGCATTGTTCAATTCAGAGTTGAAAATGCAAATGATGAAAAAAGTCTCCGAGTATTTTAGCCTAAACAGCTTAAAATACTCGGATTTTTTATGGAAAATTTGCTTCAGATTTCTTTTTCTCTTCATCTTCTACATCATTTCATTAGTTCTTGATATAAGATTATTCATTGGCATAAAAATTGTGTTATTTTTTCTCTGACAATTTATCAATTAACGTATTGAAAATTAACTGCTATTGGCAGATTTTTGTATCAATAAAAAAGCACAAATTATTTGAAAATATCACATTGTTATTCCATCAGATACATTCTTATTCTGGCTTTTTGGTCATGTTTTTTTCATGCACAAAAAACAAATCCTAAGTTAGAGATTGATCGGCTGATAAAAAGCACAGAACAGCTTTCTATTGCTGGAAAATCTGATAAAGTCTTTGCTTTTTCAAAAAAAATCATTCAACTTTCGCAACATTCTCAGTACGAAAAAGGTTTATCTTACGGATACTTTTTTATGGCATCATATTATTATGATCATGCCAAATTTAAGCTGAGTATCGATAATGCTAAAGAGGCTCAAAAATATTCTGATTACCTTCAGACAGACAAAACACATGCAGCCAATATTTCATCGCTTTTAGCAGGAAATTATTTACTTCTGGAGCTTTACAGTCTGTCTTTTAGAAATTACAGAAAGACTCTCGAAATTTTAAATTCCAAGAAACAGAAAACATCTACAGATCTCCTCACCGAAAGTGCAGCCTACTCTAATCTGAGCTACATTTATGAAAACATCAATAAGCAGGATTCTATGTACTATTATTTACTGAAAGAAAAAGTAATCCTAAAAAACATTGATCAAAATGGCGCATATATACAAAAAGGTTGCTCTTGTCTCGGCTTTGGAAATTATCATCTGAAACAAAACAAGATCGATTCTGCACAGTATTATTACAACAGATCATTACAATTCTTTGATGGAAAACAGCATCCTTGCAAAATTGAATCTTTGATAGGTTTAGGAAATCTTTATGCATCTCAAAAGAATTATGCTAAAGCTCAGAAGTTTTATGATGATGCTTTAGCAAGTTTTAACCAGAACAATTTTCCCGATATTCTGAGCGAATTGTATAAAAAAATTGCCGAACTGAAAGTCTCACAGGGAATCCCCTCTGAAGCAAAATACTTTCAGGATCTTTATTTAAAAACCAATAATGATCTTGATGAAAGAATGAAAAAAGAAAGAGATTTTGCCCTGAACCAGGTTATGAAAGAAGAAAAAATAAAACATGCCGAAGAAGTAAAAAACAATCAGCGGATGACATTAATTATTGTTTCTTTCCTCATCATCATCACATCCTTTATCATTTATCTTCTCAAAAAGTCAAAATATAAAACGCAAAAGACTATTGAAATAGCCGAAAAACTCATCAGAGAAAAAGAACTTCAGGAACAGGAAGCTCATAAGCTGAAGCAACAGCTCAATGAGGCATTTGATGAAGTAATTCAACTGGCAAAAGACAATAATCCTTCATTCTATACCAGATTTCAGGAAGTTTATCCTAAATTTCAGTCTAAAATGCTTCAGCTTAATGAAAGTTTAAAGCCAAGCGAGCTTACTTTTGCCGCTTATATTTATTTGGGGTTTACAACAAAGGAAATTGCAGATTACACCTTCAAAGCAGTAAAAACGATTGAGAACAACAGATATAATTTCAGAAAAAAAATCAATCTTTCGCCGGAAAAAGATCTTCAGATCTGGCTGAGAAATCATATTGATTCTGAATAGGCAAAAAAAAGCTTCAAGGGTTCCAAATTTAATGAAGATGTGCAGCAGCAAATAAAAAAATGATTATAAAAACAATAGGCGCCCATGTAAAAAGTGTACAAAAACCCACTATAAGATTATCTTCATTTTTCCAATTTTTCGCAATATATACTAAATTGATCATTAATAATATACCATACATCCACCAAAAATTAAAATAACTCTTCGCAGAAATATCCATCCAAATGTCAATAAGTATATAGAAAATCAGAAAACTTATAAAAAAGCTAGAATAAACAACAGTTTTAAGAAATGCTTTTTTATTATGAAAAAGTGCCGCCAATGGAGATAAAATTGGCAAGAAAATAAAGAATTTGACTAATGAGGAATTTCGATTTCCTTTATCTGAAGAAAATAACAGATTTAATAAGAATTTTATCATTTGTGTGTTAAATTAAAAAAGCTTTTTCATTTTTCAGAAAAAGCTTTATCTATTAGTATAAATTTCTTAAGTCAACATTCCGCCGTCAACGTTTAAAACCTGACCGGAAATGTAAGAAGACATCTCGCTTCCTAAAAATACACATGCGTTTGCAACATCTTCAGGCTGTCCTCCTCTCTTCAAAGGAATTCCGTCTCTCCAACCCTGAACTGTTTTTTCGTCTAAAGCAGCCGTCATTTCAGTTTCGATAAATCCTGGAGCAATAGCGTTACAACGGATGTTTCTTGAACCTAATTCCAATGCAATAGATTTAGTAAAACCAATTACTCCTGCCTTAGAAGCAGCATAATTTGCCTGTCCTGCATTTCCTTTTACTCCCACTACAGAAGTCATATTGATGATAGAACCCGCTTTTGCCTTCATCATAGGCTTAATTACAGCCTTTGTAAGGTTAAATACAGAATCTAAATTTACCTTGATAATGGTATCCCAGTCATCTTTTGACATTCTCATCAGAAGATTGTCTTTTGTAATTCCTGCATTATTTACCAGAATATCAATTTTACCAAACTCTGTCATTACATCATCCACCAATTTCTGAGCAGCTTCGAAATCTGAAGCATCAGACTGATAACCTTTAATTTGAGTAACAGAACTTAAAGCAGTTTCCAATTCTTTCGCTTTTTCTACAGAACCGGCGTAAGTAAATGCAACTTTCGCTCCCTGCTGAGCAAAAATTTCAGCAATCCCTTTTCCGATTCCTCTTGTAGCTCCGGTAATTAGCGCTACTTTTCCTTCCAATAGTTTCATATAATGATTATTTATTTTTAAAAATATAATTCAACGGCTTCAAATCATTGAGATTGCAAAGATAGATATTTTGTTTTTGCGGGTTTAATTCACTCAATAATTAATCTGTCCTAAAATACAACCTTCTCCTCTGAAGATGTGAAATCGAGGACTTCAGATTCTTTATCCTTGGTAAGTGTGATTTTTTTACTGTCCGCAGAATATTTATCGTATATTACCTCTTTCAGGGGCTCGTTTTTAAGGTTGGTCACCCCAAATTTATCTCCTTTCTGAACAATTACTTCATCTCCCTCAGTAAAACTCACAATGTCATCATAAACAAAAGGGACAATTTCTCTTCCTTCTTCATCAAGCATTCCATAAAGGTTTTCTTTATTTTTTCCGATGATGGCAGGGTAAAACTGAAAGGGTTTGATTGAAACAATATTTTTGATAGGGGTATACAATTTTTCTTTTGGTGAAAATTTATAATACATTTCATCTTTCTTTAAAATGACATTGTTGAAGAAGATTTTTTCAATCTGAAATCCCTCATTCAGAATACTTTCGAAATTTTTATCTAAAAGTCTTTCTTCATTATCCTTGCTTACAAAAACATAATCTTCACCTTTTATTTTAAAAGCCTCTACTACATCATATTCTTTAGGCAAAATAACTTCTCCGCCGGCTTTTATGACAGCAATTTTAGGATTTTTGCTGTCTTTGAGTGTTTTGAAAATACCGTTAAATAAATGATTCACATAATGATAGTCCGTTGAATACAATTTTCTCTCGGACTTCGAAAAAACACTTACTTTATTGTCTTTGATAAGATAAATGTAGTTTCTTCCTACAAAGGCCTGGTCATAGATGTTTTCTGCCAAGACCTGCTCGTTTTCGTCAACGATCCCATACTTATTTTTAGCAATATTTTTTGTAATTAAAAATGGAAAACCGTTAATATCTTCAATATAATTATTTGAAAACTGACTTACCGTTTTACCATCGATATCAATTACTTCTCCGGTTTTAATGCCTGTGTTGAGAAAAACCTTTCCTTTATAGAATCTCAAGTTTTCCTTAAATTCTCTGTCAGAAACCTGCTGTCCATCAAAATCATATAGAAACCACAGCTTATCTTTTTTTACAAAAAACCTGCTTTCGTTTGCAAATTCTATTTTATCCTGATTGGAGATAATCTGTTTTCCGTTGTAATCGTAAACACCGTCTTTTCCGTCTTTAGATATAATCAGACGGTCTTTGTTTTCCCAGATTTTGTATTTAAATCTATCAAATGAAATCAGTTGGTTTCCGTTTCCGTCAATTAAAGCCGTTTTTCCGATGGATTCTCCCTCTTTTACCTTCAAAATAAATCTGTTCTTCGACAGACGGAGAATTTCACTTTTGTAAGGATAATTAAAAGAAATAGTTCCCAAAGAATCTATTATAGAAGAATTTCCTGTATCAGAATCGGTAATGATTCCGTAACCTTTGGTGTAAGAATGCACTTCTTTCCCAACTTTTTTAGACAATAATATCTGTGTATACTGATCGGTATTCTGTGCAATGCAAACCGATGACAATAATATAAAAACTAATTTTTTCAATTAAATAGAATTATTCACGATGAGAACAATCTCTCCTTTTAATGTTTTACTTTTGGAAAATGCGATAAGCTCATCGATTGTTCCTCTTTTTGTTTCCTCAAATTTCTTTGAGATTTCACGACTCAGACTTACTTTGGTCTGTTCGCCGAAAAACTCTTTAATCTGCTCTAAAGTGGTATTGATTTTATGCGGACTTTCATAAAGAACAACAGTTTTTTTCTCTTCTGCAAGCTGTTTCAGCTTCGTTTGTCTGCCTTTTTTCTGTGGAAGAAAACCTGCAAAAAGAAACTCATTATTCGGCAGACCTGATACCACCAAAGCTGGAATCAAAGCCGTTGCACCTGGAAGACAAATCATTTCAATATCATGATCGGCTCCAGCTTTTGCAAGCAAATAACCGGGATCTGAAATTCCCGGAGTTCCTGCATCGGTAATAATCGCAATATTCTGACCGTTTTTGAGGTCTGCAATTACTTTTTCCGTTGCCTGATGTTCATTGTGAAGATGATATGATTTCAACGGTTTAGAAATCTCGAAATGCTTCAAAAGAATACCCGAAGTTCGGGTATCTTCACACAAAATATAATCTACTTCTTTCAGCGTATTGACCGCTCTGAAAGTCATATCTTCAAGGTTTCCGACAGGTGTCGGGACAAAATACAGTATTCCGCTCAAAACTATGCAAATTTATTTTCTACTAAAATCCAAAGTCTTTGTGCGTATTCATCCACTTTATCCCAGTTTTTTTCGTAATAAAGATCACTGAGATATTCTTTTGCCTCCTCGAGGTTTCTGCAGCTGTTGAGTTCCGTCATTGCATTATTTAAATCAGACTGACTTCCACTAAATAACACTTTTGTAAAAGCAATTCTATCGTTCAAATCAAGTCTGAACTCCGGACGCGATTTTTCAGCCTCCATAAAATCGGTCGGAATATTTGTTTTGATCAAACTTCCTGTATCTTCTTTTACCACAGGAATTTCAATTTTTTCATGTCCCGTTTCTCTTTCCAAAGGATCATCATCAAAAAGAGTCTGAATATTTTTTAAACCTCTGATATTTGCCAGTTTTATCTTTTTTTCCTGACGGTAAGCCTCAATATTTTCAAAGCTTTCATCAGATTTCAGATTTACCGGATTGGTTTCAGGTTCCTCTTTCTCAATATCAACAATTTTTCTTCTTTCTGAATCTTCTGATTTTACTTCAATTTCTTCAGCTTTAACTTCTTCAACTTCCGAATCTTTTTTTATTTCCGTTAAAATTGCTTCAACATTTGAATTTTCGGTGATGATCTCTTCCTGATTAAACTCATTAGAATGATATTCATTTTCTGTTTCTTCAATCAAAATCTCATCTTCAATATCTTCAGCTTCGAAAATATCGGGAATAATATGAGTTTCCTGTTGAATTTCAGTATTTACTGATTCAGATTCGTCGGTAATTTCATTTAACTGATCATTGAAAACAACTTCTTCTTCAGTAACTTCCTGATTAAAAATTTCTTCGTTAAAATCATCATCACTTTCTGGCTCAGAATCTTCAAGAATTCGGTCTTCATCTACAAAACTTAAAACCTGATCTGTATTTTCAGGTTCTTCATCAATTTCATTCAATTGATTATTAAAAACGGCCTCTTCCTCCAGTTCCAAATGATCAGAAATTTCATCCGAAACAAAATTTTCATTCGCTTCAGGTTGATATTCTTCGGCAAGATTTACCATATTTTCATGAAAATCGCTTTCGATAATTTCATTCAGCTGATTATTAAAAATAGCTTCTTCTTCCTCAACTTTAAATTTCTCTTCTGTTTCAGAATATTCGCTGCCAATTTCGTTTAATTCATTATTGAAAATCGCCTCTTCTTCCGTTACCAAATTATCAGAAATTAAAATTTCATTGTGCTGATAAGACGAAAAATTAGAATTTTTCTCACTGTAATGCTCTAAATTTTTATTTAACAATTTTAAAAAAGCAATTTTTTCAGCCATCTCATTCAAGAGATCTTGCTTCGAAATCAGTTCGTCAACATTGTTTGTTTTGCCCAAAATATCAATGATACTCTTGGATTCAAAAAAAATTTTATCCTTTAAATCTTGAATGTTCTGCATCGTAGATTCTTATTAAAATTGCTTACTTTTGATGTTAAAATATTACGGCTAATTTAACAAATGTTTTTAGAAAATACAATTAATCATTCCAAACAGAGCGGTTGGATGGAAGTTATTTGTGGCTCAATGTTTTCCGGAAAAACCGAAGAGTTGATCCGAAGATTGCGAAGGGCAGAAATGGCGGGGCAGAATGTGGAAATTTTTAAACCGAAAATCGATGTACGGTATTCTGAAGACGATGTAATTTCTCATAATCAGACAAAAATCAGAAGTACACCGGTGGAAAATCCCAATGAAATTCTTTTGTTGGCTTCCAATTGTGACGTGGTAGGAATTGATGAAGCACAGTTTTTCGATCAGGGCATTGTAGATGTAGCCAATCAATTGGCAAACAGCGGAATCAGAGTCGTAATTGCCGGTCTTGATATGGACTTTCTCGGAAGACCTTTCGGACCGATGCCTAATTTAATGGCAACCGCAGAATATGTGACAAAAGTTCACGCAATCTGCAGAAGAACGGGAAATCTTGCCAATTATTCGATGAGAACTTCGGCAGGAAAAGACCTTGTAGAGCTCGGAGAAACAGAAGCTTATGATGCAGTAAGCCGCAGAGTTTTTGTGGATGAAGTTTTAAATAAAAATAATTAGGTATTTTAGATTTTATAAATTTCAGTAATAAAATTTGACTTAACAAGGAGAAAGGCACCAATGAACTACACAGTAAATCAAATCGCAGAGATCACCAATGCAAAAATCATTGGAGAGAAAGAATTATTGATTAAAAATATAGCTTTCGACAGCAGGATTATTTATTCTACCAAAAATACAGCTTTTATTGCAATCAATACCCATAAAAATTCTGGTGAAAAATTCATTGAAGCTGCGATTGACAGAGGGATAAATATCATTATTTCCGAACATCATTATCCGCAGTTTGAAAATATAACGTGGATTATTGTTGAGAATTCTGTAGACTTTCTTCAAAAATTAGCTAAACATCATTTCGAAAATTCTCATTTAAAATCGATAGGAATTACAGGAAGTAACGGAAAAACGATTTTAAAAGAATGGTTGTATCAATGTCTTTGGAACGAGTTACCGACCGTAAAAAGCCCGAAAAGCTTCAATTCACAGATTGGACTTCCGCTTTCTTTGCTTCAAATAAATAATTCTCACGAACTTGGAATTTTTGAAGTCGGAATTTCCAAACCGGAGGAAATGGATAGACTATCAGCTATTTTCCATCCTCAAATTGGTTTATTGGCTCACATTGGAACCGCTCACCTCGCTAACTTCAAATCTGAGGAAGAATTGATTGATGAAAAAATTAAACTCTTTAAAGATTCGGAAGTTGTGATTTATAATGGTGACAATTCTGTGGTTGATGAAAAAATTAAAAATTTATATTCCGATAAAAAATTAATCTCTTACGGGTTTAAAAATAACAATAAAGTTTTCTTTAAAAACAATATTTCAAAAAACGAAGACGTTGTTGTACAATATTTCGACGAAAATATCTCTTTTCCTGTTCATCAGAGAGACGAAGCGACGTTAACCAATGCTTTGGCGCTTATAACAGTCTTAAAGGAGTTAGGAGTCGAAAATAAAAAGATCGTCGAAAAAATCAACGCTCTGAAGGCCGTTGAAATGAGGCTTGAAGCGATCGAAGGAATTAAGAGCAATATTGTGATTAACGATTCTTTCAATCTCGACCTCGATTCTTTGAAAACTGCCCTTCAATTTTTGAACGAATATAACAAACCAAAGAAATCTTTGGTCTTAACAGATATTGTCGGTGTCAATTCAAATTCAAAAGAATTGTATGAAGAAGTTTCGGATTTAGTGAACGAACAAAAATTTGATTCTGTTTTCTTAATTGGTAATGAAATATCAAATTTTAGTGAATTATTTAAAGCTAAAACTTTTACTTTTATTAATACTCAGGAATTAATTGAAAGTAAACATCTTACTGAACTCGAAAATCAGATTATTTTGCTAAAAGGAGCAAGAAAATTTGAGATTGAAAGATTAAAGGATATTCTTGAACTTAGAAAGCATGATACCGTTTTAGAAATCAATCTCAACGCAATCCTTCATAACATCAATTATCATAAATCTTTGCTGAAACCAAGTACAAAAATGATGGCGATGGTAAAAGCAAATTCTTATGGTTTAGGCAGTTATGAGATTTCAGAATTTCTGCAACATCATCATATTGATTATTTGGGCGTTGCTTTTGTGGATGAAGGGGTTGAGCTTAGAAAGAAAGGAATCACTGTTCCTATTGTTGTGATGAATCCTGAACAACACAGCTATGAAACCGTAATTGAATATAATTTGGAACCGGAAATTTACAGTTTCAGAGTCTTAGAATTATTTTATGAAGCCGTTCAAAAATCTGGTTATGACAAAAAATATCCTATCCATATCAAGTTAGAAACAGGAATGCATCGTCTTGGTTTCAAAGGTTTTGAATTAGATCAATTGAGCGAAACTTTAAACACGATTAATGTAAAAGTTCAAAGTATTTTCAGCCATCTTTCGTCTTCAGATATACCGGAAGAAAAAGAATTTACTTTAAACCAGCTGGAAACATTTGAAAAAAACTCAAATTATTTGATTGAAAAATTAGGTTATACGCCTATCCGCCATATTTTAAATTCCTCGGGAATTACAAGCTATACCGATCATCAGTATGATATGGTGAGAATCGGCATCGGAATGCTGGGAGAATCACCAAATAGTGAAATACAAAAACAGTTACGATCTGTGGTAAGCTTTAAAACCGTAATTTCGCAGATATCTTTGGTAGAAAACGGAGAATCTGTCGGTTACAGCCGAAGATTTAAAGCAGATCATAATACAAAAATAGCTACCATTCCCGTTGGATATGCAGACGGAATTCCAAGACTGATCGGAAATCAGGTTGGCAATGTTGGTGTTAATAAAACCCTGGCTCCGATTGTCGGAAGCATTTGCATGGATATGATGATGATTAATATAGATCACATCCCCAATGTAAAAGAAGGCGATACAGTAACTGTTTTTAATGCTTACCCAAGCCTGAAAGAATTCGCAGCTTACTGCAAAACAATAACCTATGAAGTTCTAACCTCTATTTCGCCACGAGTGAAAAGGATTTATGTAAAAGATTAAGCCTATGAGAAAGCTCCTGCTGATTTTATTTGTATTTCAATTATTACTGATCCATTCTCAGGTGAAAAAAGATCTGGTGATTCCTAAAAATCCAAGAATCGGACTTTCGCTTGCAGGTGGAGGAGCTAAAGGATTTTCTCATGTCGGAGTCCTTAAAGTATTAGATTCTTTAGGAGTAAAAGTAGATTATATAGCAGGAACCAGCATGGGGGCCATTGTCGGCGGTTTGTATGCGTCCGGATATTCCGGAAAGGAAATTGAAAAGATTGTAATGGATACTGATTTTTATTCATTAATCAGAGATCCCAAATCCAGAAAAGAAAGTACTTTTTTCAATAAATCAGTTGATAAATATTTATTTTCAATTCCACTTAAAAACGGAAAAATTACCCTTCCCTCCTCTATAAGTTCCGGACAGAAAAATGTTTATCTTCTGAAAGAACTTTTTAAAAATGTTTCCAATGTTAATGATTTTTCAAAACTACCAATCCCTTTCATGTGTGTTGCCACCAATCTGGAAAGCGGAAATATGGAAATTTTTGAAAAAGGAGATCTGGTACAATCTATTATGGCAAGCTCGGCTTTTCCTTCATTAATGGACCCCGTAAAGATAGGTGACAGTATTTACATTGATGGAGCAATGACTGTAAATTATCCTTCAAAGCCGTTAAAAGAAAAGGGCATTGATATCGTCATTGGTGTGGACCTTAATCAAGACCTTTCAAAAAGAGAAGATTTGAATAATATTATTGCCATTTTAAATCAGGTCATTGATTTCGGAATTAAAAAAGATACAAGGAGACAATACAAATACACCGACATTAATATCAAACCAAATCTTACCGGAATGACCGCCACAAGTTATGATGAAAAGAAAAAAATACTTGACAGTGGCTATGTTGAAGGTTTAAAATATTCGGCTGTTTTGGATCAGCTCCCAAAACGTGAATTTGACCGTCTTAGACAACCCATAAATCCGATTTATTCCAACGTATACAAGATTGACAGCATTTCAATAGAAGGTGGCCGTATTTATGGTAAAAACTATGTTCTCGGTAAAATGGGACTTCGACTTCCATCGATGCAAACTTATGGAAGCATTAATAAAGGTTTAGACAAGTTAGTTGCAACTAATAACTATCGTTTTATTAATTATGATATCGTTACCGAAAACAATTTTAATTATCTGAAATTATACGTTACTGAAGACGAAGCAAGACATTTTTTGAAAGTTGGCTTACACTATGATGAAATATTTAAGACAGGCCTTCTATTAAATTATTCTGCAAAGAGACTTCTTTTTAAAAATTCAAATCTCTCTTTAGATGTCGTTGTAGGAGATAAGCCTAGATATTATCTAAATTATTTTATCGATAATGGTTACATTCCGGGATTTGGTATTTATTCATCAGGAATGAGCTTTGACCTTAAAGGGAATAACAATATTAATACAGACAAATGGGAATGGCTGAGGAATGAGGCCTATATACAGTCTGTTTGGAAAGACAAATTTGCAATCGGGGCAGGAATAAGCCACGATTATTTTGAAGCCGACATGAATGGTCTAAACAAAAGATACAGCCGCTTTTTGAATCCATATGTATTTTTGAAAAGTGATACACAAAATGACCGTGATTTTCCAACCAGAGGATTCTATCTCAATGCTGAAGGTAAAGTAATCGATCTTTTAAAATCTGAAGTAGAAAAACGCCTTATACAGGTAAAAGCAGATTTAAGAATCAATGTACCAATTATTAAAAAACTAAGTTATCATTTAAATCTTTATGGTGGAATTACAATTGGAGAAAATCTTCCACAATTTTATCAATATAGATTAGGTGGAATCTTTGAACAGAACATTATCAACTTTCATAATTTTTCAGGATTTTACTTTGCACAGCTTAATACCAATAATGTCGTATTGGTATCTAACGATCTGCAATTTAAATTTTATAAAAATTTATTCCTGAGCGGTAACTTTTCTTTCGCGAATCTTTCAAATGACATTACTTTCGAAGATGCTGTAAAAGTAAATTATAGTTCTATGGGAGCAACAATTGGTTACAGATCTCCTTTTGGACAAATTAAATTCAATTTCAGTCATTCACTTAAAAACAATCAAAAAGGCATATTCAGTGTTATTTTAGGACACTGGTTTTAAAACAATGATACAATTCTTTTACGAAAACCTACCCGAATCTGTAAATACAGACTACACAGCTTGGCTGGAAGATATTATTCTTTCAGAAGGAAAAAAGCTTGGCGAAATCAACTATATCTTCTGCGACGACGAATATTTATTGAAAGTAAATCAGGATTATCTGCAGCATGATTACTATACAGACATCATTACTTTTGACTATGTAAAAGGCAAAACAATAAGCGGAGAGATTTTCGTATCTTTGCAGCGCATTTCGGATAACGCTTCTACCCTATCCAAAGATTATGAAGAAGAACTGAGAAGAGTTTTAGCTCACGGTATACTTCACTTGTGCGGATACAAGGATAAAATTGAAGAAGAAGAAAGAGGAATGCGAGAAAAAGAAGATCAATATTTAGCTAAGTATAATTAACAATAAGCTAAATAAACCGCAATACAAGCTATTTTAGCACGTATTTTAAAACAATGTTTCACGTGAAACATTGATAAAAAAGATTAAAATTTAAGGCTTAAAACAAGCAATAAAAAATGATTTCAGAAATATATGATGTAATCGTAGTTGGTGCCGGTCACGCAGGATGTGAAGCAGCAGCTGCCGCAGCCAATCTGGGTTCAAAGACTCTGCTTATTACGATGAATATGCAGACAATCGGACAGATGAGCTGTAACCCAGCGATGGGTGGAATCGCTAAAGGACAAATTGTACGAGAAATTGATGCAATGGGAGGTTATTCAGGAATTGTAGCAGACAAATCTGCTATACAGTTCAAAATGCTAAACCTTTCAAAAGGTCCTGCAATGTGGTCGCCAAGAACACAGAACGACAGAATGCTATTTGCAGAAGAATGGAGATTAGCCTTAGAAAATACTCCAAATCTTGATTTCTTCCAGGATATGGTAAAACAGCTTATCGTAGAGAATAACAAGGTAGTAGGAGTTGTTACTTCATTGGGAATTGAGATAAAAGGACGTTCAGTAGTACTTACAAACGGTACTTTCCTTAACGGCCTGATCCACGTTGGAGATAAGCAGTTAGGAGGTGGAAGAATGGGTGAACCAAGAGCTTTTGGGATCACAGAACAATTGGTTTCTTTAGGTTTTGAAGCAGGAAGAATGAAGACAGGTACTCCACCGAGAGTAGACGGAAGAAGCTTGGATTATTCTAAAATGGAAGAACAAAAAGGAGATGAAAACCCTCAAAAATTCAGTTATTTAGATACTCCTAAGTTAACCAAACAATTAAGTTGCCATATTGTTTATACAAACGAAACGGTACACGATATTTTACGTGAAGGATTCGACAGAAGCCCTATGTTCAATGGTACTATTCAGAGTTTAGGACCAAGATATTGTCCGAGTATTGAAGATAAAATCAACCGCTTTGCAGAAAGAAACAGACATCAGTTATTCGTAGAACCTGAAGGTTGGAGAACCGTGGAAATCTATGTAAATGGATTCAGTTCTTCCCTTCCTGAAGATGTACAGATCAAAGCAATGAAACATATTCCGGGATTTGAGAACGTAAAGGTATTCCGTCCTGGCTATGCTATTGAATATGACTACTTCCCTCCTACCCAATTAAAGCATACCTTAGAGACAAAATTGATCGACAATTTATACTTTGCTGGCCAGATTAATGGTACAACAGGGTATGAAGAAGCAGCTGGACAAGGTCTTATTGCAGGGATTAATGCTCACAATAAAGTAAAAGAAAGGGATGAGTTCATCTTAAATAGAGATGAAGCTTATATTGGGGTTTTAATTGATGATTTGATCACCAAAGGAACGGAAGAACCTTATAGAATGTTTACTTCCAGAGCAGAATACAGACTCCTTTTAAGACAGGATAATGCAGATATCAGACTTACTCAGAAGGCTTTTGACTTAGGCTTAGCAAAAGAAGACAGATTACAAAGAGTAAACGAAAAAGTAGCTAAAAGTGAGGAACTTGAGAACTTCCTTCGAGAAACTTCTTTAAAGCCTGGAGTGATTAATCCTATTCTTGAAAGTATTGAAAGTAACCCTGTCGACCAAGCATACAGAGCAGCTCAAATCCTTACAAGACCTAATATGACATTAGAAAAGCTGGATGGAATTGACTTCATCAATGAGGTTTCTTCTACTTATGATGACGAAGTAAGAGAGCAGGCTGAAGTAAATATTAAATACAGAGGTTATATAGAAAAAGAAAAAGAGAATGCAGCCAAACTAAACCGTTTGGAAAACATCAAAATTCCAGAAGATTTTGATTACACAAAAATCTCAAGTTTGTCTGCTGAAGCGAAACAAAAAATGTCAAATGTAAGGCCAAAAACTATCGCCCAAGCAGGAAGAATCAGTGGGGTTTCACCTGCCGATATAAACGTTTTACTAATCTATTTAGGACGTTAAATATAAAATGTTTCACGTGAAACATAGATAAAATAAAGGCGGAAATTAAGGTATTTATGAGCTTATTATAAACTCTGAATATCTTAATTTTTATATTTAAAGAAACAAATTCAATGAAAATTAAAGATCATTTTCTTTCACAGGAAATATTTGAAATTAAAGAAACAGAAACAAAAGGAGTATTTAAAACCTCCCCTATTCCATCGAATATTTCAAAATATTATGAAAGTGAAGATTACATTTCCCATCATCAGGATTCAGGAAGTTTAAAAGAAAAGCTTTACAAATTTTTACAATCATTCAATTTACAGTACAAAAAAACAATTCTTTTAGATAGAATTCAGAAGGGATCAAAAGTATTGGATTATGGATGTGGTGCCGGAGAATTCGTAAAATATATAGAAAATGATTTTGAAACTTTCGGATTTGAACCAAATTCAGATGCCAGAAAAGCAGCAAAAAATAAGATTTCAAAAGCAACAATTTTAGATAATATCAATGCTATTGAAGATAAAAGTTTAGATGCCATCACTCTTTGGCATGTTTTCGAGCACGTGGAAAATCAGGATGAAATGCTTGAAATTTTCAATAATAAATTAAAAGAAAAAGGACTTTTAATTATAGCTGTTCCCAACCCTACTTCTTACGATGCAAAACATTATAAGGAATATTGGGCAGCTTATGATGTACCAAGACACATCTATCATTTCTCAAAAGTTGGAATGGAAAATCTGATTGCAAAGAAAACAAATTGGAAAATAAGAAAAATTAAACCATTGGTTCTTGACTCTTATTATATCTCGATGTTGAGCGAAAAATACAAGAAATCAACTCTTTTTTGGCTAAAAGCTACGTTCTATGGAACGATTTCTAACGTAAAAGCTATTTTTTCCAACGAATTTTCAAGTTTGATATACATTATCGAAAAAAAGTAGAAAATCGATTTTTGACCTATTTCTAAAGGTCATTTTTTCGAATTTTTAATATAAAAAGTAAAACTCAGAATTATTTTCTGAGTTTTTTTATTCTGTTCAACTACTCCCCTACTCCATATTCTAATTAATATTTTTTTTAAAAGATAAAATTCTAAAAATTGAATATTTATTCTTAATAATATGGACAATATGTTAGTAATTAGTTTAATTACTGGAAAAATAAAATATTCAACAAATAAAACTAATAGCCTGAGAATCGTTTAAATTATTTTTAATTAATAATTGTACAGTGTAGAAGAAAGAGAATAGTACAATTTAAAAAGAGAAAAACCTAAACATATACGTTTCTCGAAAAGATCAAAACTAATTTGGAAAAAATAACTGAAGTCAAGAGTACAAACTAAGGCTCTGCGAATGCCACAGATTTTTTTTAATTAGTAATTGTTCAGTATAACGGAAGAAAATAGTAATCATTTAGAATAATCATTTAGAAAAGAAAACACAATTAATTTGAAATTTTACATCTCTTCGAAAATATTAATGTGATTTATTAAATTTAATGTTTTACCAAACTTCAAACAAACCCTCTGAGAATAGTCTAGATTTATTTAAATTGATAATAATACAGTACAAGAGACTGTGAAAACGTATAAATTTTCAAGAAAATACCTTTTTAGGCAAAGCAAATAGTCAAAATTAAAGATACACCAAATGAATTTTGGAAATTTGGAATAGAAAAACAAAAGTCTGCCATAAAATAGCAGACTTTTAATATTTTTTTAAAATTTAGTTGTTAATTGCAGCAACTCCGGGAAGTTCTAGACCTTCCAAACTTTCAAGCATTGCTCCACCTCCGGTAGAAACATAGCTTACTTTGTCTCCATAGCCGAATTGTTTTACGAAAGCTACACTGTCTCCTCCTCCAACTAAAGAGAAAGCTCCTTGTCTTGTCGCTTCAGCAATACTGTCTCCAAGAGCAACAGTTCCTTCGGCAAAGTTTGACATTTCAAAAACTCCGATCGGACCATTCCAAAGAATTGTTCTTGAATTTAAAAGAACATCATTAAACTGATCTCTTGATCTTGGACCTGCATCCAATCCCATCCATCCTTCTGGAATCGCATAGATATCTACTTCTTTTCTGTCAGCGTCATTACTGAAACTTTCAGCAATGATCGTATCAGATGGAAGATAAACTTTTACATTATGTTCTTTAGCTTTTCCTAAAATCTCAAGAGCTAAAGGCAATTTATCTTCTTCAACCAGAGAAGTTCCGATCTTACCTCCAAGAGCTTTAATGAAAGTAAATGCCATTCCGCCACCGATAATTAAATTATCAACTGCTGGTAAAATATTTTCTATAATTGTAATTTTAGTAGAAACTTTGGATCCACCAAGTATCGCAGTTACAGGACGTTCACCACTTTTTAATACTTTATCAATTGCCTGAAGTTCTTTAGCCATCAATAAACCGAAAAATTTAGTTGAAGGAAAGAATTTAGCAATTACTGCTGTTGAAGCATGTGCTCTGTGCGCTGTACCAAAGGCATCGTTCACATACGCATCAGCTAATTTTGAAAGCTGTTCAGCAAATCCATCATCTCCTTTCTCCTCTTCATTATGAAAACGTAAATTTTCTAATAAAAGAATTTCTCCAGCCTGAAGTTCTGCCGAAGCTTTTTCTGCCTTCTCCCCTACACATTCATCTACAAACTTAACTTCCTGCCCTAAAACATTAGAAACTTCCTCTACTATATGTCTTAATGAAAATTCGTCTTTAACTTCACCTTTTGGTCTTCCTAAGTGAGCCATTAAAATTACAGATCCTCCGTCTTTAAGAATTTTATCAACTGTTGGTTTTACAGCTACTATTCTTGTATTATCTGTTACTTTCAACTGATCATCCTGAGGAACATTAAAATCTACTCTTACCAGAGCCTTTTTACCATTGAAATTGAAATCATTGATTGTTTTCATATGTACTTTTATTAATTTCTGCAGTCATTAAATCAACTTGCGCGGAACAGTTTATTGAAAACTGTAGAGGCAGGCTGATTTCTTAAATTCTTTTGTTTTTTGTTTCACAAATGTAAGATTTTAAAATCTCGTAAAAAATTGAATCCTCCAAAAGTTTTCAAAATTTTCTGAACAAACCCACCACTCATTAATCAACACTAATTTCTTTTTTTTAAAAATAAAGAATGAATACTGTTGTTGAGTATTGTGAGTTTCGGGGATAACTTTAAAGTGAAAACTTCATAACACAGAATTTATCTGCAATTCATATTTAATTCACAAAATAAAATACTGTAAATCTGATTTTTCGATTACTTACTAACAAATATTGATAACTTTTCCACGATGTCGATTATGAATAACCGATTTATGGAAAAGCCAAAGAATTCTCCCATAAAAGTTTTAGAAAATTTTAAGCCAATTTTTTGGAAGTAACTTTCATTACTAATTTTTCAGAAGAAAAAAAATATTATTTTTAACAAAGTTTTCCACACTTATTCACAATGGTTTTAACATTTTGTTAGAATTTAATTAACAATAATAGAAATTATGGATAATGAAATGTAGTTTAATGGAAATCAATGAATTATATGATAAAGAGATTTTCGTTACTATTTTAAATGCGAATTCATTAAATACGAAGTGAGCAATTTTTATGGAATGAAATGTTTTTATAAATAGGATTTAGATTGAGTAAAACAAAATTGAATAAGATTAACGTAACTTTGTAGGAGTAAATAAAAGTAAAAATGAAAAGAAAAATTGCTATTGCAGCAGATCACGCCGGTTTTGAATACAAAGAAATTCTAAAGAAGCATCTGGAAGAAAATTTTGATGTTCAGGATTTTGGAACTTTTTCTACTGATTCTGTTGATTATCCTGATTTTGTACATCCTGCAGCAACTTCAGTGGAAAATGGTGAAAACGAATTGGGGATTCTTATCTGTGGAAGCGGAAACGGAGTTCAGATTACGGCCAACAAACATCAGAAAATTAGATGTGCACTATGTTGGATGCCCGAAATTGCAGAATTGGCAAGACAGCACAATGATGCGAATATGATTTCTATCCCTGCGAGATTCATTGCAAAAGAATTGGCAATAGAGATTGTTAATCAATTTCTTTCAACCGATTTCGAAGGAGGAAGACACCAAAACCGAGTAGACAAAATTGCATTCTGCTAAATTGATAAAGGCTTGTAAATCAAATTACAAGCCTTATTTATTTTTTTATTTATATCTTTGCATCATCCAACAGAAACTACCTGACTGTTGATTCCGTAAAAACTTTCGAAGTCCCAATAGAAAGTTTATCTCTCCTTCTCCACTTTTTTGTTTTAAATTTAACTGAAACTTCCATTATAAAAATTTAGATGGAATTGATGTTTTTTGATTAAAGAATTAAACTTTAAATGAAATTTGTATTTTCTTTTTTGTCATTATTAAGTTTTTTGTGCTTTCAGGCACAGGAAAAAGATTCCGTGAATAATTATAAAATTGAGGACGTTGTGATTTTAGGACATCCAAAACTAGGTTGTCAGAAAATTTATGATGAAGAAAAAACTTTTTATGAAAAGCAATCTAAAGAACTTAGAAAATTGAATTTTGAAGGACTTTTTGATGAAATATTACAACTAAAAGAAATACAGCAACTAAAGTCAGATAATCGAAAAATATTAATTTTAAATCCTGATTATAAAACGATTTTTTCTGTTTGTGGAAACGATTCTTATTTTAAATGTAAACATTACGAAAAGCATATTCAAAATGAAGTTTTTGCGAAAGTCTGGATGAAAAATAATTATCTGAAAATTCAAAAATTCTTTGATAATAAAGCAATTATTCCCTTAGTAGGATTGCCATTTTCATCTTTTGAACAAAATATGTATGATGAAAACAACTATCTTAAAAACAACAATATTAAACCTCTTTATAAAGGAATTTATTGGGATTTGAATAATTTAGAAAAAGAATTTTATTATTCTTCCGATAATAAACCCACTGAAAATTTAGAAATTCATCTTCAAAAAAATAAAATAATATCTGAGGATTATCTTCAATTAGAGATGAATATTTCTCCTGTTGTAAATGGAAAAAATAATGTTTATAATGTTATAGTTATTTTAAAAAATGAAAGACAAGAATTGAATAGAATTGATAATCGATATCAATTTAAAGATGGAAAGTGGAAGTTTTTAAAGAATAAATAAACTATAAAGTATAACTATGAAATTTTATTATACATTCTTTTTCCTATTTCTTTTTCTGTGTTGTAGTTCGCAGGAAATTATTGACAAAGAATCTTTCAAAAAATGCAGAAAAGAATTCAGCAAGAAGATTTGTCTTTCGGATGAAGATAGAGATGGTGTTTTGTTTTATTTAGATCAATGTCCAAAAGATGCAGGACCTGCATAAAATAATGGCTGTCCTTGGCCGGATACAGATGGGGGATGCTGTTTTAGATAAAGATGATTTATGCCCCACGGTTGTAGGACCCGAAGAAAATAATGGTTGTCCTTGGCCGGATACAGATGGAGACGGAATTCTAGATAAAGATGATGCGTGTCCTACAGTTCCGGGTCTTGCTGAAGAACAAGGTTGCCCCAAGGTTTATCAAAGTCACAGTTATTCAAAAGAAGAATTGGATGATGTAAAAAAGAAATTTTTAGACAAAACAAAAAATGTTAATTATGAAAAACTGGCAGATTTTATCTTTAGCAAAATAGATTTAAAAGAATTTAAATCAAGAATGATTACCTTGGAAATCGCGAGCTTTTCTCAAATGGCAGGTTGCGGACAAGATAGAGCAGATTATTCTCCTTTAAATCTAAGAGTAAATTTGGCTTCAGAATTGTTTTGGAATGAAAATAACTTCAAAAAATTTGTAAATAAATTTCCTTCAAAAATCGTTTTTCCATACAGCGAAAATGAAGGTGTAAACAAAAAAATTCAGTCGTTTAAAAAGATTTATTCTAAAAGAAGTAATGGAATGACTTTTTACAACGCGAAAAATAATTTTAAAGAATTAAATAGTAAAGAAATTAATCCTTACAAAAACTTTCATATCTACATCTTCTTTGAAGAAAATGATGAAATTTTTATTAAGATCAATGAAAATTCAGATTTAGAACACAAATATTTCCGATTACAAGCTAAAGGAAATATCTTTATACAATCAAATTAAAAAATGGCAAAAAAGAAAAAATATATAAGTCAGAAAAATGATCATAAACTTATGGAAATCGGTAAGCTGATTATGAGATTTATGAATCAAAATCAAACCAAACTATACAATTACAAACAAATCTCAGACGGGATTGATTACAAAAATCCCAGACAGAGAGAAATGGTAATTCAGGCTTTGCATAAACTTTTGGCAAACCAGAGAATTAAAGAAACCGAAAAAGGCAAGTTCAGCATCAACCTTAATATTGCCGGAACTTTAACAGGTACAATCGATTTCAACCAAAGCGGAAATGCTTACGTAACAGTTGAGAATTTGAAAGATGATATTTTCATTCATTCAAAGAACGTAAAAGATGCTTTACAGGGAGATAAAGTTTTAATCGTAACCTACAATTTCAAAGGCAAAAAGTTAGAAGGTTCTGTTTTGGAAGTTCTGGAAAGAAAAAGAACAGAATTTGTAGGAACTTTCCAATTGGTTGCTCATAAAGAATTCGGTTTTGTAGTTTGTGATAAAAAGACGATTAACACTGATATTTTTATTCCGAAAGGGAAAATAAACGGAGCCGAAAACGGAAATAAAGTCATCGTAAAAATGACTGAATGGAAACCCGGAGATAAGAACCCTGAAGGAGAAATTCTCCAGGTTTTAGGAAATCCTGGAGAACATGAAACCGAAATCCACTCTATTCTGGCAGAATACGGTTTACCGTACGAATTTCCTGAAGAAGTGGAAAGAGATGCTGATAAAATCGACCGCAGAATTACCGATGAAGAAGCTTCAAAACGTTGGGATATGCGTGATGTTTTAACATTTACGATTGACCCGAAAGATGCTAAAGATTTCGATGATGCATTATCGATCAGACAGTTGGAAAACGGAAACTGGGAAATCGGGGTTCATATTGCAGACGTTTCTCATTATGTGGTTCCCGGAACTATTTTAGATGATGAAGCTTACGAAAGAGCAACTTCAGTTTATTTAGTTGACCGTGTTGTGCCGATGCTTCCGGAAGTTTTGAGTAACGATGTTTGCTCACTTCGTCCAAATGAAGATAAATATACTTTCTCTGCAGTTTTTGAATTAAATGACAAAGCAGAAATTCAGAAGCAATGGTTTGGAAGGACCGTGATTCATTCCGACAGAAGATTTACTTATGAAGAAGCTCAGGAAAGAATTGAGACTAAAGAAGGCGATTTACAAGAGGAAATCAATGTTTTGGACAGATTAGCTAAAATTATGCGTGGCGAACGTATTAAAAATGGTGCAATTACGTTTGACAGAAGCGAAGTTCGTTTCAATTTGGATGAAAACAATCAGCCGATAGGAGTTTATTTTAAAATCAGCAAAGATTCGAATCATTTGATTGAAGAATTTATGTTGTTGGCAAATAAAAAAGTTTCTGAATTTGTTTCGCTGAAAAAAGGAAGACCAAACGGAAATACCTTTATCTACAGAGTTCACGACGATCCGGATCCGGCAAAACTGGAAGCGTTAAGAGATTTTGTTTCTACCTTCGGATATAAAATGGATTTAGCAAATACCAAGAAAGTCGCTGAATCTTTAAATACTTTATTGAAAGATGTGAAAGGAAAAGGCGAAGAAAATATGATTGAAACTTTAGCGATGCGAAGTATGAGTAAGGCAGTCTATTCTACCGAACCGATTGGTCACTATGGTTTAGGATTCGATTATTATTCGCATTTCACTTCTCCTATCCGTCGTTATCCGGATTTGCTTGCTCACAGATTATTGCAGCATTATCTGGATGGAGGAAAGTCTCCTGACAGAAATGAGCTGGAAGAAAAAGCAAAACACTGCAGCGCAATGGAACGTTTGGCAGCTGATGCAGAAAGAGATTCCATCAAATTTATGCAGGTGAAATTCATGGAAAAACATTTGGGAGAAACTTTCACGGGTGTTATTTCCGGAGTTGCAGAATTTGGTTTCTGGGTAGAAATCCCTGAGAACGGTGCAGAAGGTTTAATTAAATTGAGAGATTTGATGGACGATTCTTACACCTATGACAAATCGACTCATGCTGTCTATGGAAACCGTACAGGAAACCGTTACCAATTGGGAGATCAGGTTAAAATTAAAGTGGTGAAAGCTAATTTAATTGCAAAACAGCTTGATTTTAAGATTGTTGAATAGAATTTTAAACTTAAATAATATTTAAAGACTGCAATTTTGCGGTCTTTTTTGTTTTTTAAAAGTTAATTTCACGCAGATTAAGCTAATTGTGCAGATTTGTTTTATCTGCAAAATCAGCGAGAAACTTAAAAATTAATTCAATTCAAAACCTAATAAATTCTTTATTTGAAACTCCAATAAAAATATAATCTTTAAATTTGGGTTTGAAACAAATTTTTAATGTTTGAACTCATACTTTCTGCCATTGGTTTAGGCTTTATGCTGAGTCTCGTTTTTATCGGGCCGATTTTTTTCCTGTTGATCGAAACCAGCTTCACAAGAGGTCCAAAACATGCTTTGGCGCTTGATTTTGGCGTTATTACGGCAGACTTGCTTTGTATTATTGCGGCTTATTACGCCAGTGCAGATATTGTACAGCTTATCGACAAGCATCCCGGATTTTACAGAATTACATCCATTCTTATTCTTACCTACGGAATTATCATGCTGGTTACAAAAACCAAAATGCATATGCCCGGTGAAGAAAAACTTATCAGCCAGAATTACTTTAAAACATTTCTAAACGGGTTTTTATTAAATCTTCTGAATGTCGGGGTTATTCTTTTTTGGTTGGTAACGGTAATTGGCGTGAGAAATCAATATCCGGATACGGAAAGCGTTATTTTCTATCTCGGAATCGTGATTGCAACCTATCTTGCGATTGATTTTCTTAAAATATTTCTGGCTAAACAGTTTCACGACAGACTGACCCAAAAGTTGGCAAACAATATCAGAAAAGGCGTTGGTGTTGTTCTGATTATTTTCAGTTTCTTCATCTTCCTTCAGAGTTTTAAAATGTTTAACCAGTTTGATAAACAATTGGAAGAAGCAGAGAAAAAAGAAGTAAAATTCAAAAAAACAAATGGAAAAAATATTCCCGAAACCCCTAAAAAAGGGCGATAAAATTGCCATCATTTCTCCTGCAGGTTCTGTGGAACCATCTCAATTGGAAAAAGGTTTGGATATGATTAAGTCTAAAGGTTATGAACCAGTTTTAGGCGAAAATCTTTATACTAAATTTTCAAACGGCTACAATTACGCAGGAACCGAAGCCGAAAGGTTAAAAGATATGAACTGGGCATTAAATGATCCCGAAATTTCTGCAATCTGGGCTTCAAGAGGCGGTTATGGTTGCCAGCATTTATTGGAAGGTTTAAACTTAAAAGAATTTACCAAAAATCCGAAATGGTATATTGGCTATTCTGATAATACAGTGATCCAAAGCTATCTGCTGAAAAAAGGATTTGCTTCGATTCACGGCCAAACCATTAAAACTTCGAGTTTTGGAGTGACTGAAGAAAGTTACGCTTTGCTTTTTGATATTTTAAAAGGTAAAAAGCCAAAATACAGCTTAAAATCGCATCAATTTAATAAGCAAGGAAATATTGAAGGAGAATTGATTGGAGGAAATTTAGCCTTAGTTTATGCTCTTTTAGGAACCAAATACTCATTTAATTTTAGTGACAAAATTCTATTTATCGAAGATATTGGCGAAAATTTCTATGCCTTGGACCGAATGATGATGAGTCTCGAATTAGCCGGAGTTTTCAAAAAAATTAAAGGATTAATCATCGGCGGAATGACAAACATGGGCGATGAAAAAGACAATCAACAATACGAAGAAAGCTTCGATGAATTTGCTTATCAATTGATTTCAGACAGAATTTCAAAGTACAATTTTCCTGTGATTTTTGGTTTCCCGAATGGTCATATTAAGGACAACCGACCGTTGATTATTGGGAGTGAGATTACGGTAAAGGTTGAGGATAAGGTAAAGCTTGAGTTTTAAAAGTGAAAAGTATCATAATAGAATACAACTATTCTCCTTCCTTAACAGGGAAATTAAGAACCGTTGATATATTGATATATGAAAATTTTGAATTCAGATTTGAAATTTTCTATCACAAAAAACCAGATGGTAGACCTTTTGACGAAAGGTATTATAAATCTTTAAGAAATCATGTGGAAATTAATGGTAAACTTCCAAAAAAGATTATTTATGATATCGAAAAACTTTTATCTTTTAAAAACTTTAAAATACAAAGAACATATCCTGAACTTACTGAAGAAGAAAAAAAGCAATATGAACCAAACGACATTGGAAATGAATATTATACATTTTTTCTTAATGAAAATAAATATTCTGTTAATGTTAATCCTTGGTATTTCAACAAAAAACTACTGAAAACAGAGCAAGAGTTGTCTTTTTTGAAATTTCATCAGAATATTTTAGATTGGATCGACGAAACTCATGATAATCTAATCAGGGAAGAAGAATAATTTTTTATGGCAGATCACAACGAATTAGGAAAAGAAGCAGAAAATCTTGCAGCGGAATATTTACTTAAAAATGAGTATAAAATTCTTATGAGAAATTTTCGTTTCAAGAAAAATGAAGTGGACATTATTGCCGAAAAAGATAATCTGATTATTGTAGTTGAAGTAAAAGCCAGGTCTACAGATTTTTTCATTCTACCCCAAGAAGCGGTTACTAAAGGGAAAATAAAATCAATTGTTTCAGCTGCCAATCATTTTATGGAAGAGTTTAGCAAGGATCAGGAAGTACGATTTGATATAATTTCTGTTCTTCCTGACAAAACCGGAAAATTAGAAATAGAACATATTGAGAATGCTTTTGAAGCATTTGATGCAAATTAATCAAATGTATCAATCTAAGTAATCTAACAGTGTAACAATTATTGGTAAATTTTTACATGAATACATTGCTACATTTAAAAATGAAATTTTTTTATGAAAACAATACTCATCACCGGAGCGACTTCCGGAATAGGAAAAGCAACCGCGGAACTTTTAGCAAAACAAGGAAACAGGATCATCATTTGCGGAAGAAGATCTGAAGTCTTAGATAAAGTAAAAACAGAATTATCAGAATTAACCGAAATTTTTAGTTTAAAATTTGACGTTCGAAATCTTAAAGAGGTGGAAACAGCTATTGCATCTCTTCCCTCAGCATGGAAAAATGTGGATGTTCTCATCAATAATGCAGGAAATGCACATGGCTTAGAGCCTCTTTCAGCAGGGAGTACCGACGATTGGGATAATATGATTGACGGAAATGTAAAAGGACTTTTATACGTCTCAAAAACACTTATTCCAATGATGAAAGAAAGAAGTTCGGGACAGATTATCAATATCAGTTCGGTTGCTGCAAGGCAGACTTATGCGAACGGAGTTGTGTATTGTGCTACCAAAAAAGCAGTTGATGTAATTTCTGAAGGTATGAGAATTGAACTAACAGAATTTGGAATTCGCGTCACAAATATTCAACCGGGAGCTGTAGAAACTGATTTTTCACTCGTTAGATTTAAAGGAGATCAGGAAAGAGCTGCTACCGTTTATGCAGGTTATGAAGCTTTGAAAGCCGAAGATATTGCCGATGCAATCGCCTATTGTATTAATGCGCCACAACATGTAACGGTTTCAGATATGGCAATTTATCCGAGTGCTCAGAGTGAGCCAAGAACAATCTATAGAAAAGGATAATTTCAGTTTAAAAATGATTTAATCTGAACATTTGAAAATGAGGTCCTTCCCTATCCTATTCCTTTTTTGTTGTGCTTTTGGATATTCTCAGAATTATTCAAGACAGGAAAAGAAATTGCTTTCTCAAACTGCAAAACTGGATTCTCTGATGCAAAATAATGATTCTAAAATCTTGAATCTGTTTGAGCCTGATGTTTCTTTCGGTCATTCAAATGGATGGATTCAGAATCTGAATGATTTTAAAAGAGATTTTACTTCGAAAAAAGTTGTTTACAAAGAAATCAAGCAAACTGAAGTTTCAGAAATTAAGAAATTAAAAAATACATTCAGCATCAGAAGGAAAATAAAAGTTTCAGGTTTGTATAAAAATCAAGATTTTGAAATGAATTTATCGCTACTTGAAATCTGGATTAAAAACAGATCTGAATGGAAATTGTGGAGCCGGCAAAGTGTGGAAATAAAGCCATAAATTTGCACAATAAAAGCAAAAGCTCGAATTGCTGTTTAAAAATTTAATTAAAAATGAAAATATTATATCTCGAAACTTCCTCAAAAAACTGTTCGGTAGCCATTTCTGATGGTGAAAAACTTTTATGTGTTTGTGAAGAAGTTTCAGAAAACTACAAACAGAGCGAATCACTACACACTTTTGTAGAATGGGCTTTGGAAGGTGCAAAACTCACCATGAAAGACATTGAAGCGGTGTCTTTAGGAAAAGGTCCTGGTTCTTATACTGGATTGAGAATTGGAGCAGCCTCAGCAAAGGGGTTTTGTTATGGTTTGAAAATTCCTTTGCTCGCAGTCAATTCTATGGAAAGTATGATTGAGCCGTTTTTAGGGCAAAATTTTGATTATATCATTACTTTAGTCGATGCAAGGAGAATGGAGGTTTATACGGCCGTTTATGATGGTCAGACAGGAAATGAGATCTCGCCAACAGAAGCAAAAATTCTTGATGAAAGTGCTTTTGAAGAATTTAAAGGAAAAAAAATACTTTTTGTAGGAGATGGAGCTTCAAAAGCTAAAGATGTTCTTCAGCTTCCCAATGCTGAATTTAAAGCGGACATCTACCCTTCCGCAAAATATTTGGTAAAGAAAACTTTAGAGAAAATAGAAAAACAAGAGTTTGAAGATATTGCTTATTTCGAGCCTTTTTATCTAAAAGATTTTCATGGGGTAAAAAAGAAACAAAAAAGCGAAGAGTAAGTCTTCGCTTTTCTTTTATTTTTTCACTGGCTGTGCTTCAACAGGAGCTTCAAGTTTTTGCATCTGAACACTCTTTTTCATACCGTTATTGTTCTGAGGACTATTGTTCATCATCTGGCTGCCATTATTCATCTGCTTTTGATTATTCCCGGGAGCAATATTATTCTGATTGTTTTCAGGAATATTAGAAGGCTTCCCGGGTCCATTGAAAGGGCTATTTTGTATCGTATTTCCTTTATTATCTGTCGCTTTGAATGCAAGGTCACTTTTTAAGTAATTAAGCATTTCTTTGGCTTTTAGTCCTTCCGGAGTTTTGGCGTAGTTCAGAACAATCTGTTCAAGCTGAAGAATCATCACTTCTTTCCCACTTGTTTTTCCGGCATTGAAGGCATTAAGAAGATTCAGTTTCGGAATCATGGCATCTTTCGGATATTTAAGGATTACCTGATCTATTTTCCCCTGACTTTCCGTAAATTTTTCAGATTCGTAGAGGGCATAAGCCATTTTGTATTCGTTTTCAACTTCTTCAGAAGATTTCACAAAAGAGTTATTCTTAGGATTTCTTACGAATTCTGCATAGGAAGTATAAGGATAATCTGTTAATAAAATCTGCTTCGCTCTGGCTGCAATCTGCGGGTTTTTCTCGTAATTCATGGCAAAGATCTCATACAGGGCCTGTAACATTACTTTCTCTTCAGGTTTTACATCTACAAGATCATAAAGCGTTTTTGTAGCTAAAGAAGTATTGGTAAAATAATTCTGATACATGATTCCAAGGCCTAATGAAGCAGTATCTCTGTCTTTTTTGAGCTGAGATAATTTTCCAGCGTCAGATGGAATCTGTTCGATATAATATGAAGGCTCAAAACGTCTCGGGTTCGGTGCTGAAGTAATTCCTAAAGCCTCATTTTTCATATCTTCAATCGTTGCCATTTTTTTAGAATAGCGCCAGTTGTCGACCAAAGCTCTGTCTCCCCAAACCTGTTTAAACGTTGATGTCCCCTTACTTACCGTACCTGTATTGCTGAAGTAAAAACCTTTTTGCGCAACTCCGAAATCTTCAAAGGAATTTCCGCTGTTGGCAAACAAAGAATTGGCATTGTAATCTCCGGAATCAAAACCTTTGCTTCTTTCGGCACGTCTTCTTTCAAGCTCTTCTTTTTCTTCTTTGAGTTTTAATTTTGCTATATATTTTGAAAAATAATCGTTTTTCTGGGTATCGGTCATTTTTGCCAATGAAAGGATGCTGTCATTTTTCTTGATTAAATAATAGTTTTTTGAAATCTTCTTGATGTAGTTCGACTGATCCTGCAACAAAATCTTTGAAGGTTGGTAGGTCATTGAAGCTAAAGCTGAATCATAATAGGCTCCTGCTCCGATGTAATCGTTTCGGTCTAAATAATCTCTTCCTATCTCATAATAAGTCAAACCCCTTACCTGAGGGTCAGAAACTTTCTCCAGCAATGATTTTCTGAAAAACTCCTGGCCTTCTTTCTTCTTGCCTGCTTTAGTAGCCATTAGCCCTAAAGCATAATAAAACTCATTTTTTCTGGAGCCGTAGGTTCCTTTTTTACTTATATTTTCAAGATAATCTTTTGCCCCTTCGTAATTTCCTCTTCCATTGAATGTTTTGGCAATTTCAATTTGTGATTTTACTTCAAACTCAAAATCATTAGCATATTTGTAAGCGGAGACAAAACTTTCTCTGGCTAATTCTGATTTCCCCAATTCCTGTAAAACCTGACCTCTTAAATAGGCAATTCTGCTTTTCAGTTTTCTGTTTCCGTTTAATTCAAACGCACGGTCCAGTTCTTTTACAGAAGCTTCTTTTTTACCCTGATCCAAAAGAGATTCTGCATAGTAAATACTAAGAAGTTTCTCATGATCTTTGCTTAATTTTTCACTTTTTACTTTATCAAAAATCTCGTCAGATTTATGGTAATTTTTGATCTGTGAATAAGCCAAAGCTTCATAAATATGAGCCAAAGGAAGTCTTTTATCTTCCTTCATGTGGGTGAAAACGTAATTGAGTGCATCCAGCGCTTTTACCGCTTTCCCCTGATAAATTCTTGATTGTGCTAAAATGATATACGCGTCAAAAATCACTTTATTTTTCTCCTCGCCTTTTCTGATAACAGAATATTTGTTGATGGCTTTTAAAGCTTTTGCTTCGGCAATTTCTAATACTGATGCTCCTTTTGCTGCTTCAGGGTTATTGGCATCCTGTGGTATATTTCCAGGCATTCCGGGACCATTTGATGGCATTCCGGGGCCCGTTCTTCCGTTGGTTTGTGGTCGGTTTACTTCTGCCATTTTCATGGAGTTTTCGGCAAAAGCAGCAGACTGTCCCAAATCACTCCCTAAAGGTTGCTCTTCGTAGGTTAAAATCGGAATATACGGCGCATAAAAGTTGTCCTTATGTGCTTTATCTCTCTCTGTAAATTCACTGTTCAATGCGTCTTTTGCATTAAAAAGTGTATTGTAATATGTTGAAAACCCTTTTAAAAACTTCGATCTCGCTTCCGGTTTTTTCACTTTCGTGCTGCAGGAAACGACAACAATTGCGGTTAAAAGGAGTAATAGAATCTTTTTCATTATTTCAATATAACTCGCTAATTTACTTTTTATTATCAGCAGTTTGATGATTTTGTAAAAATAATAAAATTTTATTTTGAAAATATTTATAATTCCTTCAAAATTTTATAGACCAAATGAGTAGGAAGACCCATGATGGTATAGAAGCTTCCATTGATCTTTTTTATTTTCGACATTCCGAGCCATTCCTGGATTCCGTAGCTTCCTGCTTTGTCGAAAGGTTTGTAATTTTTAATGTAAAAATCAATTTCTTCCTCCGAAATTTCATCAAACTCTACATCGGCAACATCAGTTTCTGTAATGGTTTTATCTGAAGTTTTAATCGTAATTCCGGTATAAACCTGATGTGTTTTTCCGGATAATGACTGAAGCATTTCTTTGGCTTCATTTTCATCTTTCGGTTTTCCCAAAAATTCATTTCCATTGGCAACAACGGTATCTGCGGTAAGCAATATTTCACCTTCCTGAAGATTTTGATAGGTACTGGCTTTTAATTCCGATAAATAAGCTGCAGAATCTTCTACTTTAATATTTTCCGGTAGAATTTCTTCACAATCGATTTTCACCACTTCAAAATCAAATCCTAAGCTTGAAAGCAGTTCTTTTCTTCTCGGAGATTGTGATGCTAAAAGTATTTTCATCAGTATTTATAAATGATTATTGATAAAATATAAATGATACTAAAGCTTATAATTAAACAGATTGTGTATTATCATCATGCCATTTACCCTGAACTTTCATGACCTGTTCGATGACATCACGTACTGCTCCACTTCCACCTTTGATTTGAGAAATATAATCTGCAATTTCTTTGATCTCAGAAACGGCATTTTCAGGGCAGGTTGCAATCGCCGAATTCTGCATCATGTGAAGATCAGGGATATCGTCTCCCATCGTCAGAATTTCTTCATTTTTAAGATTGTATTTCGCTTTAAAATCTTCATAATCCACCATTTTATCATGTGATTTTGCATAATAATCCTGAATTCCCAGGTAACTGATACGGTGTCTTACCATTTCATCGTTTCCTCCGGTAATAACGCCAATCAGATAATCATTTTTTAAAGCTTTTACAACGGCATATCCGTCCAGAACATTCATTACTCGGCTCATATTTCCACCGGGCATCAGATAAACACTTCCATCTGTGAAAACTCCGTCTACATCAAATACAAATGCTTTAATATCTTTTAATTTCTCTTTATAACTCATTTTAATTTAATGATTGATGAATGATAATTGATGAATGACAAAATTCAAATTAACGGATTCATTAATCGCTTGTTTGTTTTATTACTAAATTATTTTAATCAAGATTATACGTAAGTCTTACGGTAATTCTCGCTGATTTTTCTTTGCTGGAAGTATCAAAATTTCCTCCATAGCTGTCTTCATCCGTAGAACCTTTTGCAGTGATTTGAAAAACTCCCATCGACGCATCTTTTAATTTTCCTAAATCTCCGTCTGCGCTTTTTACAATTTTTTCAGCTCTTTCTCTGGCATCTTTTGAACCTTGTTCGATTAAACTGTGTTTTAATGAAGAAAGATCAGAGTATGTATATTGCGCTGAAGATGGTTCAAACTGTACTCCACTGTTGATAAGTTCAGCAGTTTTGTCGATCACGCTTTCAATTTTTTTCATCAAAGCCGGATTTTTCTTTGCCCTGAAAAACACACTCTGAGTAGCTTTATAGCCATCAAAAATATCTTCCGATTTTTCTGATCCGTCTGCTTCTTTTGTTGTAACCGTTCTGTAAGACCTTGAAAAATTAACCCCGCCAAAAGCAAATTCTCCAGCTTTGAAACCTTTGCTGTAGAAAAAAGCTTTTACCTTTTCTTTATCCTGCGAGATTAAATTGTAAGCTTCTTTGGCATCCATGGCACTGGCGTCAAAGCTTCCGCCCCAACTTATTTCGTCTGAAATAAAATCCTTAGAACCCAATCCTGTAACGGATATGGTATCTTGTTTTAAGTTTCTGTTTTTAAAACTTGAACCTAATACGAAAGCGGTAATAACGATGGCTGCTCCGATGATGAGGGAACGAATAATGTTTGTATTCATTTTTTCTGTTTTCCTCAAAGTTAAAACTTTATGGCAATTGATACATTTTTTTTATAGACCGATTCATCGTTTTGTAAATCTCAAGACTTTCGTCCTGCAATAATTGCTCATGTAATTCTAAAACTCTTTTGTCATTTCTTACAGCCGGTCCGGTTTGTGCAGATTTTGGCTCAATTTCATGAATTTTCTGAACGGTTTCGTCAATTAATGGTAAAAAATAATCAAAAGGAATTTTCTGTGCATCTGAAATTTCTTTTGCTCTCGAAAAAAGATGATTCACAAAATTGCAGGCAAAAACTGCAGTCAAATGAATATATTTTCTCTTTTCATGGGTACTTTCCATCACATTTTCTGAAATTCTAGAAGCTAATTCAGTTAAAACTTGCTGATCTTCAGTGTTTTCAGTTTCTATAAAAAAAGGAATCTTGCTGTAATCTAAATTTTTAGTTTTTGAAAATGTCTGTAAAGGATAAAAGCTTGATTTTCTGTACTCTCCTATCAAAACTTCCTTAGGAAGTGAACCTGAAGTATGGGTTACTAAACAATCTTTTTTAGAAATAATTTTGGAAACTTCCTCTACAGAATTGTCACTTACACAAATGATGTACAAATCTGCTTCTTCCAGTTTTTGTGTTGAATAAGGAATATTTAATTCTGAAGAAATTTTCTGAAGCTCATTTTCATTTCTGCCAAAAATTTGGGCTAAAGAAATCCCGTTTTGAACGAAAGCTTTTGCCAGATGATAGGCAACATTTCCGGATCCGATAATGACTGTTTGCATACAACAAAGATAAATATTTTTTGTTGTAGCGGTGAAAGTCGCATAATTGATATTTTTAAATTTTTAATGATAAGAAGCTAAATTATAGCACAAAAATTGAATAAGTAATTTAACTTTTAGATATTTTTGTAATCCAAACCAATGAAAGCATCTTATGAAGATTAAAGACGCGGAAATTATTGCGCTGATGCAAGATCCACGAACCCTTGAAAAAGGACTTCGTGTGTTGATGGATGCTTATCAAAGCAGATTATATTGGCATATCAGACGTATTATTGTAGATGCAGACCTGGCGCAGGATACTTTGCAGGAAACATTTATCAAGGCGTATCAGAATTTTCATCAGTTCAAAAATGACAGCCAGCTTTACACCTGGCTTTACAGAATTGCGACCAATGAAGCGTTGCAGCAGATTAATAAGCTAAAGAAAATGCAGAAGACGGATGAAGATCCTGAATATTATATGCAGAATCTGGTTGCTGATAATACAGAAGGAGATGCTGAAGAAATACAGATTTTGCTGCAAAAAGCCATACAAAGTCTGCCTGAAAAGCAGAAACTGGTATTTATGATGCGGTATTATGATGATTTGCCTTACGAAGAGATATCTAAAATTGTAGATATGTCTGTCGGGACTCTGAAAACAAATTATCATTATGCCAAACAGAAAATAGAAGAATATATCAAAGAAAATTACGAGAGATAATTTTTGAGAAAACAAAAATGAAAAATTTTGATCTAAATAATTTAGAACGCAAGAACATCTATAAAGTTCCTGAGAATATGTTTGAAAATATTCAGGAAAAGGTGTTGAGTGGAGTGAAAAATTTTGATCTGGAGAATTTAGAGCGTAAAAATATTTACAAAACTCCTGAAAATATGTTTGAAAACATTCAGGAGAAAGTTCTGAGCAGAGTTCAAAGTTTTGACGTAGAAAATTTAGAACGTAAAAACATTTACAAAGTTCCTGAAAACATGTTTGAAACTGTTCAGGAAAGAATATTGAGCGAAATAAAAGTAGAGAAAAAAGCTCCGATTTTCAAATTGAACTGGGGATATGCTGTTGCTGCATCGGTGGCTCTTATTTTTGGAGTAACATTTGTTTACAATTCAAGTTCAGTTTCTGCAGTAAATGAAAATTCAGTTAGTAGTTACGCTGATAACAGAGAATCTCCGAAAAAAGAAAGTCAGTTAGCTTATGAAACTTTAGCATCAGATTTAACTTCTGTTGAAAATGCTAATCAAAGAACTGAAAGTCAGATGAATATCAAACCTGTTGTTTCTCAGGTAGTGAATAATAATTCTGGAAATCAGAACAAAAAAGCGGTAAAAGCAACCAATGAAGTTCATATGAATGAATATCTGGAATCTCTTACCAATTCTGAGATTGCAGAATTAGCAAATAATTCTAGTCAGGATGTTTATTTGGACTTATATAATTAAAGTAAGATGAAAAAAATATTATTTACACTTTTTATAATTTCAGGGTTTGGCTTAAATGCCCAGGTCAAGGATTATGACTGGAAGAAAATGAGTCCTGAGAAAAGGAAAGAGGTGATAAATAGTATGTCACCGGAAGAAAGGAAAATACTTCTTACAGAATTCAGAAATAAAATGGTTGTTGATATGTTAGAAGTTGCGCCACAGGATAAAGCTGAGTTTACTTCTATTTACAACGAATATCTGGATGATCAGAAGAAGATAAAAAACCAGTTCGATTCAAATTTTGATCCTGAAAAACTAAATGAAGAAGAAGCGAAAGTAAAACTTCAGCAGAGTTTTGATTTAGGACAGAAATTACTGGATAATAAAAAGAAATATGCTGAAAAAATGCAAACCGTTATTCCTTGTCAAAAAGTATTGAAGCTTTTCAATTCTGAAGCCATGATGAGAGAAAAAATGAATGAAAAGAGATCTCATGACGGGAAGAAAAATGCTCCGAGATCGAAGCAAAACCCATAATAGTTTATTTTTTAATGTTGGACGACTCTTGCAATTTATTGTGAGGGTCGTTTAATTTTCATAAAAAATTAAAAAATAATTTTAGCGGTATTAATTAAGTACAAATAACATATTTCTTATTTTTGTGAAAATTGGATTATGAAAAAGCTATTCCTATTCATTTTATTATCCGCATCTCTATGTGCGCAAAAAACCGAAACAATTAAACTTTCGCAGTCTGTAAAAAGTAAAAAGCATGATTATAAAAGCTTTACAGTCATTGACTGGAGAGCAAATCAGGAAATTGGTTCGGTTATGTATCATAAAGACCGAGTAAATATTGCTTTTGAAAATGAGGCAGCCAAAGACCTTCAAAATTGGTTTTATGGTGATAATCCTGTAAGAGGAAATGATGAGCTGGTTCTTTTGCTGGAAAATATTAATATTTCTGAGGATAAACACGAAAAGTATTCGATAGCAAAACTTGAGGTTCGGGCGAGTACATTTCTCAAAAAAGATGACGGGTATCATTTTCTGTCGAGAAAAGATACCGTTGCAACAGTTTCTTCCCGCACAACACCTTATTTGGCGCAAAGTCTCGCAAAAAAACTTACACTTACATTTTCAGAATTACTAAAAAATACATACAGAGCGAAGGCTTGGGATTTTGTGGTTAATCAGGATGAACTTTCAAACTATTCGACATTATTAAAAGATAAACTCGAAATTTATAAGACAGATTCTTTAAAAGATGGGGTGTATAAAGATTATTACAGTTTTTTCACCCATAATCCTGAGCCGGGATTTATTATAGAAACCAATAACAAAGGCATTGTAACAAAAGCAGTAAATGGAAAAGAGAAAACACCGATCAGAAATTTTTATGCCTTTGTTTATAAAGGAGTGCCATTTAAGGTAATTCCTGTATGGTATGTTGAAATTTTCAGAGATGAACAAGGTCTTTTTATTGAAGTTAAAAAAGAAGAACTCTTCCCCGAAGCCAACTCTTCCTTTATGATGGTTGGTGGCGGTATCGCAGGATTAATAGGAAGTGTGGTTGCAAATGTCGCAATCGTAGCAATTGATGCCAAAGCTGCCCAAAAAAGAAGAGCAATGGCAGGAACCGAGGTATCGCTTGATCCGTTTACCGGAAATTATATTTTACCCGAAGATTTTGGTAAATCTAAATAAGAATTAAGAGAGGCAGTTTGTCTCTCTTTTTTAATTGGAAACCAAATTAAGGAAGGTTTCACCTCTAAAATTAAAAATGAAATTCTCCTGCATTTTTTTATCTTTGCAAATTACAAGGTTCTTAAATGAAAAACATACGAAATTTTTGCATAATCGCCCATATCGACCACGGTAAAAGTACTTTGGCGGATCGTCTTTTGGAGTATACCAACACGGTGACTCAAAGAGAATTACAGTCTCAGACGCTGGATGATATGGATTTGGAAAAAGAACGTGGGATTACGATCAAGTCTCACGCCATCCAGATGGATTATGAATATAAAGGCGAAAAATTTATATTAAACTTAATTGATACACCGGGACACGTAGATTTTTCTTACGAGGTTTCCCGTTCAATTGCGGCCTGTGAAGGAGCGCTTCTGATTGTAGATGCTGCGCAAAGTATTCAGGCACAGACAATTAGTAATTTGTATTTGGCATTGGAAAATGATTTAACGATCATCCCGATTTTGAATAAAATTGACCTTCCTTCTGCAAATCCTGAAGAAGTAACCGACGAAATCATGAATCTTATCGGTTGCGAATATGAAGATGTATTAAGAGTTTCAGGGAAAACAGGAGAAGGAGTTCACCATTTGTTGGAGCAGATTGTGGAAAGAATTCCGGCTCCGGTCGGAGATCCCGATGCGCCACTTCAGGCTTTGATCTTTGACTCGGTTTATAATCCGTTCAGAGGAATTGAGGCGTATTTCAAAGTGGTAAACGGAAGTATCAGTAAAAATGAAAAGGTAAAATTCTTCGCTACCGGAAAAGAATATGGTGCTGATGAAGTGGGTACTTTAAAGCTGAAGCAGGTTCCAAAGAAAACGATCCAGTGTGGAGATGTAGGATATTTGATTTCAGGAATTAAAGATGCAAGAGAAGTAAAAGTGGGTGATACGATTACGTCTTTTGAAAATCCTGCTTCCGGACCGATTGAAGGTTTTGAGGAAGTAAAGCCAATGGTTTTTGCGGGTATTTACCCGATTGATTCCGAGGATTTTGAAGAATTGAGGTTCTCTCTTGAAAAATTAAGACTGAATGATGCTTCTCTGGTTTTCGAACCTGAAAGTTCTGCGGCTCTTGGTTTCGGTTTCCGTTGCGGATTCTTAGGAATGCTTCACATGGAAATCGTTCAGGAACGTCTTGACAGGGAGTTTAATATGAACGTGATCACAACAGTTCCGAACGTGTCTTATTTTGGATACTCGAAAAAAGAACCGGAAGTTCCGATCCTGATTAACAACCCGTCTGAAATGATGGATCCTTCGATTATGGATAGAGTGGAAGAGCCTTTCATTAAGGCTTCCATCATCACTAAATCTGATTTCGTAGGTTCTGTAATGACCCTTTGTATCGAGAAAAGAGGAGAAATCGTTAATCAAAGTTATTTAACATCAGAAAGAGTTGAATTAATTTTTAATATGCCTTTGGCTGAGGTTGTTTTTGACTTTTACGACCGTTTAAAATCAATTTCTAAAGGCTACGCTTCATTCGACTATCATCCGATCGGATTCAGGGCTTCTAAGCTTGTGAAAATGGATATCCTGATCAACGGAGATATGGTGGATGCACTTTCTTCATTGATCCACGACTCTAATGCATATCACATCGGTAAAAAAATGTGTGAAAAGCTTCGTGAGCTGATCCCTAGACAGCAGTTCGATATTGCGGTTCAGGCGGCTTTAGGAACAAAAGTTATTGCCAGAGAAACGATTAAAGCCTTAAGAAAAGACGTTACCGCAAAATGTTACGGAGGAGATATTTCCAGAAAACGTAAACTTTTGGAAAAGCAGAAAGAAGGTAAGAAGAAAATGAAGCAGATTGGTAGGGTAGAAGTACCACAATCGGCGTTTATGGCTGTTTTGAAGTTGAATGATTAGCATCATTCATTGATGCATTTTAAAAATATAAATCCGCAGATCGTTCTGCGGATTTTTTGGTTGAATAATTGAATTAACAGTTCGTCAGTTCGGGTAAAATTCTGCAAGAATCTGTATGGAGAACTTATATTAAAAAGTTTTCCCGATACATTTTCTACGATTTTACGAAAAACGGTCAAATGGAAGATTTTACTTTCTTTTATAAACAATTTCCATGGTTTTATATTCTTTCCCAGTCTTCGAATCAGGTCCATACATTTCCATTTTCTGAGTATTATCATCAATAAACGTAAACACTTCCCTGAAATCACAATCCTTTCCCGGTCTTGAAGGATCAGTCATTTTTCCTTTGAACTCGATGGATTTTGTGGATGGGTTCCAATCGCCCTCTCCGTGCATAATTCCCGTTCCCATATTGTCGATCCAAGTGCTCACAAATTTCTTTTTAGAATTGTCGTAACCCACAATGCTCATTCCTTCAAAAGGCATTCCCATAAAATCGCCTTTATGTTCACTTACCTGATAGCGGCCGTCGAAAATCATTTTGTTGATAGCCTCGGATGTTGTCTTCATAGGTTTTCCACCATTTTCCATCCACATGGTGTTTTCTCCTAACCAGGCTCCGTCAGATTTTGCCATCATTTTCTGCATTTCTCCAGGAGTTGCATAGTCCATCCAGGCTTTGGTTGCCGTTGCGGAATCTACAGGTTTCCATTCTTCGCTTTTCTCAGTTTTTACATCCATTTTTACTTTATCACAAGCTGTAAACAGAATAGCAGTGCAGGCTGCAAATAATAAATTCTTCATAATCGTTTAGTTTTAAGTTGTTTATAAATTTAATTAAAATAACAAGACAAAATTTTTTTATTTTAAATTTGATATTGTTCAATCTAAATTGTAAATTTGTGTATTCGTAACGCAAATTAATTCAATGAATACTCCAAAAAAAATCCAAGACATCAAAGTTGCTGTAGATGCTGTTATTTTCGGATATTTTGATAAGAAAGACCTTCAGCTTTTGTTGATTCAGAGAAATATTGAGCCGTTCAAAGGTGGTTGGGCACTTCCCGGCGGATTGGTTTTGGATGATGAAAATCTGGATGATGCGGTAAAAAGAGAATTATACGAAGAAGCAGGCATAAAGCCTGATTTTCTGGAGCAGCTCTATACCTTTGGCAATGTAGGTCGCGATCCCAGAAACAGGGTAGTTTCAATAGCTTATTTGGGGCTTGTAAATCCTTCTTATCATGAACTGTTTGCCGATTCTGATGCAGATGATGCACAATGGTTCAGTGTGAATCAGCTTCCTAAATTAGCTTTTGATCATCAAACGATTATTGATCTTGCGTTAAAAAGGCTTCGTACCAAAATCCAGTATCAACCGATCGGGTTCAATCTTCTGAATGAAGAATTCGCCTTTTCTGACTTGGAAAATCTTTATAAAACCATTATCGGAAAGGAAATTGACCGCCGAAATTTCCGTAAAAAAATCATGAGCTACGGACTGCTCAATGATACCAATACGTTAAAAAAAGAAGGCAGCGGAAGGCCCGGAAAGTTATTTACTTTCAATGAAGAAAAGTATAAGGAGCTTGAGGAGCAGGGGTTCTATTTTGAAATCAAATAAATTTAATCTATTAGTTTCCAACTCATTCAAAGATTCAAATTCGTGTCCATTTGTGAGCATATTTGAGAAATTAGTGTTCCAATAAATTAAATTTTTTATATTGATAATCAATCAATTAAATTAATTAGCGTAAAATTAACACAAATAAATTTGGAGAATAAAATCATAATCTTTTAAATTTGTGTAAAAATAACGCAATAATGAAATATCACTTACAAAATATAATTGAAAGATTCCAGAGAAAGGAAAAGCTGAAGTTTTTATTCTTTTGGGGACATACGGCAAAAGATGAAATTACAAAGTCGTGTTTCAGTCAATGGTTTCCTTTTAAGTTTGAAGAAAACGGAATTGTTTACAAAACAGCTGAACATTATATGATGGCCGGAAAAGCAAAATTATTTAATGATGAGGAAATTTTAGGGAAAATATTAGAAGCAAGTTCTCCTAATCAGGCAAAAAGTCTGGGTAGAAAAGTAAAGAATTTTGATTCTAAAATTTGGGATGAGCATAAGTATGAAATCGTAAAGCAGGGAAATCTTTTGAAATTTTCTCAAAATGAAAAGTTTAAGGAATTTTTACTTTCAACAAATGATAAGATTTTGGTAGAAGCCAGTCCCTACGATAAAATCTGGGGAATCGGAATGCTGGAAACAGATACGAGAGCAGAAAATCCACTGTTATGGAATGGTGAAAATCTGTTAGGATTTGCTTTAATGGAAGCAAGAGACGAATTAAGAAGGTAAAAACACATAACCCAACACAAAGTATTCATTATGAAAAAGAAAGAATTACACCCACAAATTTTCGTAATCGAGAATTTCCTGACTGATGAAGAATGCGACCATTATATTGATTTAACGAAAGACAAAGTCTTTGAAGAAGCCAAAATCAATATGAGTGGTCGGCAAATGATGAGCAAAGGAGTTAGAAATAACGATCGACTGATGATTTTTGATAACGATTTGGCCGAAAATCTTTTTAAAAAAGCGGCTGAATTTCTTCCTCAGACTCATGACGACTATAACATTTTGGATTTTAATGAAATGTTCAGAATTTATAAATATTCTACAGGACAGAGATTCAAAATGCATAGGGATGGAAGCTATATCAGAAATGTAAATGAGAAAAGTTTTTATACCTTTCTGATTTACTTGAATGATGATTTTGAAGGCGGAGAAACAGAATTTGAAAATTTATTTACTGTTGCTCCGAAGAAAGGTTCTGCATTGGTTTTTTACCATCCTTTGAGACACGAAGGGAAAACTTTAATCAGTGGTTTAAAATACGTTTTGAGAACAGATGTCATGTACTCTAAAAAATAATTCGAAAAGAATTAAGGCAAAACTATGCAGTTTTAAATTAGCGTAAAAACAACACAAAATAAAATGAATTATGGAAGAAGACCTAAAACCCAGATTCATCGAGTCATTACAAAGAAATAATGACCAGATCAGAGAAGACCGTGCCCGAATTATCGGAGAAGATGCAGAGCTGATCTACAGGCGAAGAGTAGAAGATATTGAACTAAAGATCAAAAGACTGGAAAGAGAACAGGAAGGCCTGATCGACATCAGTCCATTAGACAAAAACAGTTTGACATTCGCTGATTTTCAGCCGGAAGCATTCGTTCAGAAAGACATAGAATTATCATTAATCATCAGAAATTTAAATATTCAATTAGAACTGACAAGAAAAAGATTTGAATATTTATTTGGCAAAAAATTTTAAGTTATGGGAGGTACAAGATACGATATGGACGCTCGTTTTGACAGAGCAAAGAAAGCAGGTTATGCATCAAAATCTGCAAGTGAAATTTTCACGCAGAATGCAAAGAGAAAAGCGCATGAATCGATGAATCCACACGGTATTTCTTTCAGAGAATCAAGAGATTCTGCGGTTCATCCGAATTCAGTTCCGATCATTTTAGGATTGGACGTGACGGGAAGTATGGGACATATTCCTTATGATCTGATTCAGGAAGGTCTTCCAAAATTAATGGGCGGAATTATTCAGGGCGGCGTTCCCGATGCAGCACTTTTATTCTTAGGAATCGGAGATCATGAATGTGATGGATATCCATTACAAGTTGGTCAATTTGAATCGGGAGATGAAGAGCTTGATATGTGGTTAACAAGAACGTATATCGAGTCCGGAGGTGGAGGAAATGCTGGAGAAAGTTATTTACTGGCTTGGTATTTTGCGGCTTTTCACACAAGAACAGATGCTTTTGAAAAGAGAAATCAAAAAGGATTACTATTCACAGTTGGCGATGAACCTTGCCTGAAAACGCTTCCTGCTTCAGCGATCAGAGAGATTATGGGAACGGGACAGCAGACTTTCAAACACACGGAATTACTGGCAGAAGCTCAGAAAAAATATGAGGTTTTTCACATCAGCGTTCTGCATTCCGGACAAGCAATTAATGCAGATAAAGGCTGGAAAGATTTGCTAGGACAAAACTGTTTATCTATCGAAGATTACAGAGATGTTCCGAAAGTGATTAAGGATGTAGTTTGCAGTAAATTTAAAGATCGTTTTACGAAAACAACAGAGAATTTAGGATTAGATAATATTCAAATGTATTAAAAAATGAAAACAGCACAAATAATTATAGGCTTAGGATTTGGGGACGAAGGCAAAGGCATCACAACCGATTTTCTGGCTCAGCAACATCCTGAGTCTGTAGTTATTCGGTTTTCTGGAGGTCAACAGGCGGCGCATACGGTGATGATTGATGATAAAAAGCACATTCATTCCAGCTTTGCGAGTGGTGCGCTGCGTGGTTTGCCTTCCTATTTCACGGAACATTGCACGATTCATCCGACGTTTTTATTCAATGAAAGGGAAGAGCTAATACAAAAAAATGGAAATGTTGAATTGACGATCCACCCTTTAGCAAAAGTGACAACTCCTTTTGATGTTTTATACAATAGAAAAAATGTCAAAAATTTAGAGCACGGAACCTGTGGAAAAGGAGTCGGCGCAACGATGAAAAGAAATGAAAGTCCGTTTAAATTATTTGCTGTTGATTTAATCGCTCCAAGAGCGATGCTGATTGAAAAATTAAAAGGAATTGCCAATTACTACGGTTTTGAAGAAGGAGAAGAAATAGAAAACGCTTTGCAGGATTTTTTAGAAGCGATTGATAAAATGGATTGGAAAATAGAAGGTTATGAGTACTTGAAATCATTTAATCATCTTATTTTTGAAGGAAGTCAGGGAATTTTACTGGACATGGATCATGGCGTTTTTCCAAATGTGACTTATGCAAATACGACTTCTAAAAACGCTTATCAGGTTTGTAAACTGATTAATATTGAAGATATTGAAATGTTTTATGTGACCAGAAGTTACTCAACCCGTCATGGAAATGGATGGATGAGCAATGAAAAATCATTAAATCTGAAAAATAATGAAGAAGAAACCTGTACTTTTAATAAATTTCAAAAAGATCTGCGTTTTGGAGATTTGGATTATGGGTTGTTGAATTATGCCTTGAAAGTGGATGAAGCCTATGGTGTTGCTCAAAAGAAAAATCTGGTGATAACTTGCTTAGATCAGTTAGATGAAAAATTTGAAATAGAAAATCTTAAGGTGAAATTTGATGCGGTTTTTGGGTCTTATTCTCCGTTTTCAATAGATTTTAAAAGAATTAATTGATATAAAGAGATAAAAATAATTAACACAACTATCATATCAATAGGAATGGGCTTTAGCCCATTTTCATAATAAAGCAAAGTCAAAAGGCTTTAGCCAAAACTTAAAATATTAGAAACCATGAAAACAATAACATATTTAAAAGGCGACGCCACAAATCCTTAAAATTTAACATAGTAGAATTTCTTTGTGAGCTTTGTTAGGTGAAACGCCTTTGCGAACTTAAAAATCAGCAGGATTATTGGCAAAAAAACTTTGTGGACTTTGCGTTAAAAAATTAGAAATACTAAAATACAAGTGATGAAAAAAATATATGTATCCGGAAATGGAAATGTGTCGTGGGAAAATTTTCATCAGTTTTATATCGAACCAATAAAAAAATTAAATCTTTCCGAGTGTGAATTTATTCTCGGAGATTTTTCAGGGACCGATACTTTAATGATGGAATTTTTAAAGGATAAATCTGAAAATGTAACAGTTTTACATGTCGGAAAAAGACCAAGATATTTTGCCAATTCATTTCAAACAAAAGCAAAAAACTGGAAAATAATTGGGGGATTTAATTCTGATAATGAAAGAGATCAGTTCGGAATAGAACTTTGTACTCATTTTTTAGCCATCGATTTTAATAGTGATGAAAAAAGAAAAAGCGGAACTTTAAAAAATATTGAAAAGTGCCTAAGTTTAGGTAAAATTAAAATCCAATAACCATGAAAACGATAATATATTTAAAAGGTGATGCCACAAATCCTCACATTGAAGGAAATAAAATTATTGCTCATATCTGTAACGATATCGGAGGCTGGGGAAAAGGTTTCGTATTAGCGATTTCAAAACGATGGAAAAAGCCTGAAGCTGAATACAGAAAATGGTTTCAAAATGGTGAAAATTTTACACTTGGAGAAATTCAAATCGTTCAGGTTGAAGATAATCTTTGGGTTTGCAATATGATTGGTCAGCATAAGACAATTATCAATTCAAAAGGAATTCCACCAATCAGATATGAAGCCGTTGAACAGTGTCTAAATAAACTTTCTGATGAAGCTTTAAAATTAAATGCTAGTGTTCATATGCCAAGAATTGGTTGTGGTTTAGCTGGTGGAAAGTGGGAAGAAATTGAACCGATTATTGAAAGAACATTGCTGAAAAATAATGTTGAAGTATATGTTTATGATTTTGAATAAATAATTTTCTTTGAGAGCTTTGCTAAGTAGAACGCCTTTGCGAACTTAAAAATATACATCCAGTTTAAAAGAAAATCTTTGCGGACTTTGCGTTAAATAAATTAAAAACACAATCATGAAAACCAAAACATTATACAGACCCGTCGGAGAAAAAGAAATGCTTTTAATTATCGAAAGCAATTTCAAAAAATTCCCTTCAAGATTGGAATGGCAACCCATTTTCTATCCCGTTTTGGATGAAGGCTACGCTTCCGAAATCGCAGAAAAATGGAATACAAGAGATGAAGCCGGAAATTATCTTGGATTTGTAACCGAATTTGAAGTATTAGAAGAAGTTGTCAATCAATATCCTTCACAAAATGTTGGAGCTAGAAATCACAATGAACTGTGGGTTCCTTCGGAAGAATTGGATAATTTTAATAAGGCAATTGTAGGAAATATTAAAGTGACAAAGGTATTTATGGGGAAAGATTTAAAGAACCCGTAAATACGGATGTAGAAAAATTACTAATAAACATAAAAAAACTAACGATGACCAATAAAGGAATGGCAAAAGATACTTTGGATATCCTTGCCAAGAAATATTATATAAACGAACACAACGAAAAAATAAATATAGAAAACGAATTGGAAGTTTCCACGAAAGGGACAGTTTTGTTCTATCCCGATGAACTTTCAGAATTGGCAAATAACAAACTTCCTGAAATCCATTTTGAAACGCAGTTTGAAGTCTGGAGATGCAGTTCTTTAAAAGCTATTTTACAATTAGCCGAAGAAGAAAATCAGGAAAAAATCATGTGTCTGAATTTCGCATCGGCGAAAAATCCGGGCGGCGGTTTTATCAACGGAGCCGAGGCTCAGGAAGAAAGCCTGGCGAGAACTTCAGGATTGCATGAAAGTTTGCTTCAAGGTTGGGATTATTACAAAATTCATCGCGAAATGGAATCTTGTTTCTACACCGATATGATGATTTACAGCCCGAAAGTTCCGGTTTTCAGAAAGGATAAAGGCGAATTGTTATCAAAACCTGTATTGTGTAATTTCATCACGTCTCCCGCGGTGAATGCAGGAGTTGTCAAACGTCAGGAACCGGAAAGGGCTCACGAAATTTTCGGAGCGATGGATGTAAGAACAGATAAAATGTTGGCTTTGGCTTTAAGTCAGGCAAATGAAACCTTGATCTTGGGAGCTTGGGGATGCGGAGTTTTCAAAAATGATCCGAAAGAAATTGCTGAATTATTTAAAAAGCATCTTCACGGAAAGTATAAAAATAAATTTAAAAGAGTGGTTTTTGCGATTCTTTCAAAGAAAGAGGAGATGATAAGGCCGTTTGAAGAAATTATTTAAAATTTTATTTATCATGAAAGTTTATAAATATAGATCAATAGAAAAAGACGTTTTTGAAAGAGATTTTGAGACAATTAAAAACAATTCTTTTTATTCATCAAATTATAATATGTTGAATGATCCATTTGACATTTACTTTAATGAAGAAATATCTCAAGTCATAAATCTTTTGAAAACTTTATTTGCCTATCAGGAATTAGATAGTTTCGAGGATCAATTTAAAGAAGTTTTAAATTTCAAAGAAGAAATAGGAGTTTATTGTTTAAGTACGGATTTTTTGAATGAACAATTATGGGCTTACTATGCAAGTTCTTATTCAGGATATTGCATCGAATATGATTTAGAGAAATTGATTGATAAAGGTCAGAACTTTGATTTTCAATATACATTCGAAATTGATTATAAAGATAATATTCCAACTTTAGGAATTGGAGATCTTACAAACTTACAAGACGGCTTTATTAAAAAAATGTTTGCTACTAAAAAATCTACATGGAAACATGAAGAAGAAATAAGATTAATTTTTGATAAGTATGGAATGAAAAAATTTCATCCTTCTGCCATCACGGGAATTTATTTTGGAATTAAAACACCAGAAATAATTAAGGAATCTTTTTATGGGCTTTTCAAAGATTTGGATGTGAAGTTTTTTGAAGTATTTCCATCAAATTTTAAATTAACGTGAGTTCGATTTAAGCAGCGATTAATCTATCTTTGTCAATAATGTCTTCATTGGTGTTTATTGATGGTTTTTTATCAAAGAATGAATAAGCAGCTAAAGCCGATAAAATATTCAGAACA
>NZ_JBPCHW010000023.1:0-55079 GCF_051011795.1 Chryseobacterium sp. RLHN22 | reverse complement strand
ATATAAGAATTGATACGAATGATTATTCTCAGATCATTTACAGCAGCCAGTATGACGAAACGCATTATAATTATCTGGCAAGAATGGCAGAAGCTTATGGAGAGCAGTTTTATTATGACGGTGAAGTTCTTCATTTCGGGAAGCTTCCGCCACAGAATACACCGGTCAGGCTGGTTTACGGAAGCAGTGCCAATGATATTAAAGTAGAACTGAAAGCGGTTCATACAAAACCTCAGTTTTACGGCTACAACAGCAACAGAAATGAAATTCTGAAATCCGGTGCAACACCGATTCAGCATGTCGGAGATCTGGCAAAAACGGCATACGATCACAATGATAAAATTTACAAAACTCCGTCATTAAGGGTTGCACCCATTAAGGCAACGACCCATCTCGATGTGGAATATTCCCAAAGAAGCACGGCGGGAAGCGAAGCGGTGAACGTTTTTAACCTTTCGGGTTCTACGACGGTTCCGTTTTTACATCCGGGATGTCTGGTTGATGTTGAGATGCGAAAACCGGATACGAATGAAACATCTTATTTCACAAGAATCATGGTGACGGAAACAACTCACGAAATCGATACCATCGGACATTACAGCGGAAGTTTTCAGGGTATTGCCTCCGATACAGGTTTTTTACCCAAACCTGAATTCACGGTTCCCATTGCACAGCCACAGATTGCGACAGTGATATCGAATGCAGATCCTGAAGGACAGGGCAGGGTTCAGGTAAGATTTGACTGGCAGACGAATGACACGACGCATTTCATCAGAATGATGAGTCCTGATGCAGGAGGAACAGATCAGATTACACAAAACCGAGGTTATGTGGCGATTCCAGAAGTTGGTGATCAGGTGATGGTGAACTTTGTGCACAATCATCCTGACCGACCTTTCGTGATGGGGGGAATGTTTCATGGGGGAATTGGCTTAGGGGGTGGAATCAATAATCACATGCGCTCAATCCAGACAAAAAGCGGCATCAGAGTTTTAATGAATGATGATGAAAAAAGTGTTACGATTTTAGACCCGAGTGGGAATACTTATTTCATGGATGGGAAAGGTAATATCACAGTAACTGCCCCGAAAAATATGACTTTCAATGTAGGGGAAAATTTAGATATCAAAGTTGGAAAAAATATGAGCACTTCTGTAGGCGCGGATCAAAGTAATACTGTTGGTATGAATAAAACAGAAAATATTACCATGAATAGCTCACAGAGTGTAGGAGCGCTGAAAAATGTGACGATTGGAGGAAACTTTATGACTAATGTTGTAGGAAAAATGATAGAATTTATAAAAGGTAATAAAGAAACTGAGGTTGAACAGGATAGCCAGAAAGTAGTAAAGGGAGAGAGACTGATTCACAGTGAGAAAGATCATAAAATTCATTCTCAAACTGAAATTAATGGGCAAGCTAACGAAAAAACCAATATGCATTAGGCTATGTCAAACGATAATGTTGCGAAGATAAGTATAATAGAGGGTGATTCTATTGAAATAGTTAAAGGACAGCATACTGAGTATGTTGGTAAAATGACTTATTCTTCTTCCAAAAAATTAATAGCAACAGCCGAAAACGGAAAACTTTTTGGAGATAACCCTGAAGATCCTCCTAAAACAGAAGGAAGAATCATTGATATAGTGATGTTCGTAGCGGGAACCACAGATCCTGTAAATACTGATGGGCAAAATCATCATGCCAATACATCTTACTGGAAATACATTGATGAAAAAACAAAGCAGGAAACTGAGCAGAGCTTAAATAATCTTTGGAATAACATCAAGAAACTTAAACCTCAATTTTTGGATTTGCATATTGAAGGTGAATTTTTCAGTTGGTCCGGAGATAATGACACGAAACAAAGAACCCAGGCTTCTGAGAGACTGTTTGATTTATTACTGAGAGTATATTCCGGATGGAAAAATCAGGAAGTGCATTTACATTTAATAGGGCATTCACATGGTGGAAATGTGATTAATCAATTCACAGAACTTGTTTCAAGCAAAGAAATGATTGCAAAATCAACTATTCTGAAACCTCGGAAAATTACAGAGTTTCCTAAACTGTGGAAAGTTAAAAGTATCACTTATTTGTCTACCCCTTTCTTTCAAAAAAAACACCAGTTGAATCATGCTAAGTTACATAAAGATTGTAAAATCATCAATGTACATAATGAGTATGACCTCACCCAACAGCTTGTGGCAAACTTTAGTCTCAACAATCTGGAAGGTTTATTGAAATCTTTTAAAATGGAAAGATTTGATACAGGAATAAAAACTGTAAAAGGTGTAAAAACGGATGCCATTACAACGTATCTGAAAAGTTTCATCTGGCAGGATTTTAAAAATAAAGCCATTTTAGCTTGGCGGGAAATGTCAAAAGCTTTTTTAGGTTTTAATATCATCACTGCTGAATTTATCAAATACATTAATTCCTTAAAAATAGAAAATTCAAATCTGCAAAAAGAAAAAGATTCTTTTGTTTCGCTTTTGAAAAACCTTCAGCAATGGACTTATGATGTGCATCAAAATTATGCATCCATCAGTGGAGGTCACGACAAAGCAACCTGGGTGAAAAATCTGAGGCTTACCCAGGGTTTAAAAGTTCTGAATATTCTGTTTGCCATTAAAAGCAGTCCTAAAGACAGTTATCTGTTGAGTTTATTGGCGGGAGTCTTCGGAGAAAATAAAGGTATAACAGACAGTATTGATGAAACTTTGTGGTCTCCTCAAAAACAAACAAAGAGCCTTACGATTATTGATGTGAACATCACTGAGAGTGATCCCTACAATACAAGAAATAAGAAAAGACAATTTGCTACTTTTTTGAAGGGTACACAAAATGCCGTACATACAAGAGAATTGGAAGATATGTTGATGAGACTGTTTAGTCAGTTTATTAAACCGCCGCAGTTGAAAAAAATCATCGGTTACATCGATAATGCTGAGTATGTTGTAACGGGAAATTTAGATAAAGAGCTTAAAGTTTTAAGAGGAAATTTAGAGATATATGATTCTTTTGTTACAAAATACTATGCAGATTTGGTTACACCTCAGGATGAAGCTGGCTACGACGATATATTGAAGAGACCCGGAACATTACCTTATTTGGCAATGGCTTCTCATAGCTTAAGTCATACCCAGTTGTGGGGAAAAGTTGATGAAGGATTGAAAAATGCATTTAGCTCCGGGAAAAATCCCGGATATAAAAAGAAATCATGATGAGAAAAAATTTTACAGTAAATTTATGTATTTACGTTTTATCTGTAGTTATCCTATCGTGTTGGTACATTGTCTTGCACAGATTTGAAGAATTAATAAATGCAAAGAGTATCACTAAAGTTGTTGTAAATGTTGGAATTGTGGGAGCAGTTGTTCCAGCTATAATTTTCTCACTCATTTATTATTTAACTAAAAGAGTTAATAATAAAATTTTACTTACACTCTTAATATTCATTTTAGTTATTATTCTGATATTTTCAGTGTATTGGATAACTGTTAATATGGTTTTTTATCATGTAGATGATTCTAAATCTTTTTTACAATCATTAATGGAAGTGTTTTAATACCGAAGTTTTCCTTATTAAAAACAAATAAATTATGAAAAGAGTGTCTCGATGTATGGTTTTAATTTTCTTTCTCTTAGGAATTGGTCATGTGTATTCGCAAAAAAATGCTAATAAGAATAATTACACATCTCTGATACAAAAAGAAGAAGGAGATTTGAATAACGATAAGCAAGCTGATAAAGTGGTGGTTGAAATGGATATAGAGGATGAGGCACAACCATCGAGAGTACAAATATTCCTTTCACAACCTGATAAGAAACTTCAATTGGTCGTTTCTTCAACAAAACTTATTGAGGAGCAATACCCTAGCCGTAAAAATGGAGAATATAGTGGCAATAATGTTCCGGATTTTTTTATTGAAAATGGCAAATTAATAATGCTTACTGATATTGATCACCGGAAAAGCAGATATGAATTCAGACTGAATAAAAATAATTTTGAACTCATTAAAATATCAAGAGTAATCTGGGATGGAAAAGAGACCACTTCCGAAACAGAAATAGATTTAATAAAAGGTACTAAGAATGAATATGACAGAGATTTTAGCCCAAACAAAAAGAATATCAAAAACACTAAATTAAAACCAATCAAAAACTTACCTAAAATACAGGACTTAAGTTTTTCTGAGTTAGAAAATTATTAATAAGGTAAATGAAAGAAAGTGTAGAGAAAGGAATTATAAAATTAGAAACAGCAAGCTTTCTCAATATTCAGGAAGTGGCAGATGAGTACAGACTTTCTGTTAGTGAATTGGTAAATTTTCATAACCAACATTGCCTCGCATCGGAGCTGCTGACTTTAACTCTTCCAAAATTTGTAAAGTTTGTTTATCTACCTACTAAATATTATGAATCAAGACAGGCTCAGTTATTAAAATCTAATAATCTTTTACTTCCTCAAACCAATAGCAAAAAAATATATGGTATTCAGTTAAAATTTTCTGTCAGCGATTTAACAATACATTATAAAGTCAATGTAAATCGTTCTATTAATGGTATAGTTGAGATTATCAAGCAAAAAACATTTGTTAATGATTACGAAGTTGAGCACCAAATTGAGCAATTATCGGAGAAAGCAGTAAATGCGATGTACCCTTTGCAGCTTTTGCTCAATGAAAATGGAAGTGTACAGCAGATTGTAAATCATGAAGAAATTAAAAGAAGATGGGACACAGAAGTACATCCTGAGCTGTCGAGGTACTATGTAGGTGAGGTTGCAGAAAATGTCATAAAAATTATGAACTCTCATTATAATAAGCTAAAAGATGCGACTGTTTTTTTTGAAAGAAATATCTTTTTTAATCTCTTCTTTTTACCGGTTTACAGAAGATATTTTGGTTTTAATGTGAAACAAGCGATACATTTTTATTTTGCGAAGATTAATTTTATGGCAACATATTCTGTTGTATTGAGTTTACAAAAAGAATTTACTCAAAGTAATAGAATAGCATTGAGAATAACAGGTGAAGAAAGTTCCAGCCTGTTCAAAAAAGGAAATAAAAAAGGAAAAATAGATTTGCTGTATAAATTTCACAAAGAGTCTCATGAGGTGTTTTCTATAACAGGAAGCGTGTCTTGCTTTGAGGTTGATGATGAACATACTGTCAACATCAGATTTTTTGAATTGATTAATGCTAAATAAATTAATAATAAATAAAAACTTTTTATGGGAGCGAAACATAAAGTCTGTCAAGGAGCTATTTGCAGCTGTCAGTTTGGATCTACACCAGATAAATTGAAAGTTTTGACACAACAAATACATTATATTAACGAGAGAAGCGCAGGTGACAAGTTAGTGGCAACCCATTCTGATATCGGAATGACTTTCGAAAAAAATACTTTCGGACAATGTAAACTACAACCTACCCCGGGAGGTTATCTTCCCTGTGTTCCTGCTCTTACTGAGTGGATTGGACAGTATGAAAAAATAAAATACGAGATTAATGGAGGGAATCCCTTGTTGGAAGATAGTAAGGGTATTTGCTCCACCGCGGGAAATCCATGTATAAAAATTGATTTTCATGGGCAAACAGCAGAGCCAACGCAGAAGACTATGGATAATGCTAATGAAGAAGTTTTAGCTGAACTGTTATTAGGAATGAGCGATTTGAAAAGTAAAAAAGAAATTTTGAACATAAACTCTAAGTAAAATGGCAAAAAAAATAGTTAAACCCAATAGTTTACATTTAAAAGTTGTCACGACAGCAAATAGCAGTTTAAAATTTGATGAATCCCAAGGGTTATTAACATTAGACACAGCAGGTAGTTTTTCAGTCACAGTTAAAGAACTTGCAGATTATGTACAGGAAGTAGAAAACAACAGTAACGAACGGATTACCCGTGACAAGGGATTGTATGCTCAAAGAGCTAAAGAGGGATGGACAAAAGAAAAACTCGATCAAAACTGGGAATACAATAATAAGGAAAGAAGTGCCACACAGGATGCAGCTTTAGAAGAAAGTGAAAAAATATATGCTGATATAAACTGGGCATGGGTAATAGCACCGAAAGAAATTGTAGCCTCCGAAATTTCACACAACAAGTATTTTTCAAAAGGAATAGGAAATTTTGATAAAAAAACTAGGACTTTAAGAACACAAGAACACATTAACTTTCCAAAGTTTTTAGAAGGAGGAGGACTGTGCTATTTGGAAGCTTTTTTTCCAGATAAACCTGTTGGGCGACCACCTAATGGAATATATGTTAACGCAATTGGAGTACCAACCTTTATAAGAACTTTTTGGACGGATATGAAAGGAAACGAGATTACAGCTGATACCGAGGTTGCTTTTGGTTCAAGAGTGCAACTCCATATATACACAGCAGGCCTTTATGGACAGGAAATCGAAATTGGTCTTATGCATAAAGACAAAGTAAGTTTTGATGACTGTTTACAGTACGGTGGACAAAAAAGTTTTTTCAGAGAAGTAGGTATCCATTTATTGAAAGGAAATGAAGTTGGAGAAAGCGGCGTTGCCGGTTTGTTAGGCTCTGTTGCAGATCAGGAAAAGGCAAAAAATTATATACAAAAGTCAGTTGTTGATATTTGGGTTGATTTTTCTTGGATGCAGCAGGGCGGAAGCAGTTTAGAAATTTATCCTTTGGTAAAATCAAAAAAAACTGAAAAAGAACTTAAAGCTCAGGAATCGGTAAAACTAAAAGTGAGCCTTAGTGGGAAGCGTATCGATTTTGTTGAAGACTTCGTTAATAACCCTGTCATGATAGATAATGTAGAAACAGATATAGCATCTTTTCTTCCGTGTGGTTACGAATCTATCTACTATCAGTATGGAAACAATCAGGAAATTGAAGTATTCAATGAAAAAAAGCCAGCAAAAATAACCTCAGGAAGCTTTGAGGGCGCTACTATTTCGGTACTTGCACCACCAAAAGGAAGCAAGAATGTAAAAGATTTATATGTCCGTTTAGAAAAAGTAAATACAAATGATTGTCTGCTTGAGGATGCTTACATTGGTGGAAATAAAAAAAATACTCCGGTTGAAACACATCAGGGTCATGTAATCAATATTTCTAATCTTAAAAATGCAGGGATAGACAGTGAAATTTTCGTTCCTGATGAGCAGCTTAGAACAAGCCCGGTCTATAACTATAAATATGATAAAAACTCTGCTTGGGATTTCCTGAAAAACTATTTTTTATTTTCTTCGTTACTCAGTAACAGAGATCAGTTTGAGAATCAGTTTAAAGGTATTTTGATGGATTGGGAAATGCAGAGTAAACATTTAATCAACTACTACAATATTGGTTTAAAAACCTGCAGCCATCAGAAAGATTTGCATCTTAAAGTATATCCGGACGTTGCTTGGGCTTTTCATGCGTTGTTTGATGATCCCTATATTCCGGAATATTATAATAATGGAAATACTAAAAACATCAAAACCGTAAAAGGTTTAGAAAAAGAAATAGATTGGTTAAAAAATAATCCCATGGCTGATATGTTTTCTTTTCCCATCATCAGCCCTGTGCTGGGAAGTAGTCTCGTACGCAATTTTATTCTGGATATTATTAAAGATATTGCAGACCGCTACGAATTCGGTTTTACCGCATATTATGATTTTGATGAAGAAGGAAAGAAAAACAGCCAGCAGATTGATTATGCAGAAACGCATCCCAATGTTTTTAAAGGAATGATTGCGGGTGTTGTCACTCTCGAAATTCTTATTGATGTTTTGTTGATTATCCTTACAGAAGGCGCAGCATTAGCTAATTTTGTTTCTAAGGCAAGTAAAGTGGCAGGAATTGTTAATAAATCCAGTAAAGTAGTGAGAACGGGGAAAAAGGCAGAAGATATTTTGTCAAAATACTCAGATACTTTTGCAAATGCTAGACATGCAAGGATGGCAAAAAGCAAATTCGAAATGATGAAAGGGTCTTATTATAGAGGTTACCGTTTTGTAGATGACGAAAAAATAGGTATACAGCCAGTTATGGAAGAGCGGGTAAAAATCAGTCCTTTTCTTAATTTGGCAACACAGCAAAAAAAGAGTTTAGGTGAACTTTTGCTTGATAAAACTCCTTTGGGAATGACCCTTAATATGGCGAAAAGTGTTACTGGTGGTTTCGGTTTGGGAGTAAGCAGTTTGTTAATAGGCAAAATAAAAGGTGGGAAAAAAGCAATTTCATGGTATGGAGCTATTACTTACCCCCTAAGAATTGCGAATTATGTACTAGAAGGAACTTACAATATGTTGGCATTTGCGACTGATGAGGCTTTAGAAAAAATATTTGGTGCAAAAGCCGAATTTGAAAAGGACCTTGGTGCACATATCGATTTGGATTTCTGGTTAAAGATACAGAACGCTGAGAAAAAATTAGATTTATTGTCTCTCACTAAAGGGATAAGTAAAACAGATAAATCATCTATAAGTATTGCGCCATCTGGAGCGTTTACGTTAAGACTAAAACTGTCGGGAAGTGTCAGTAATAAAGTAGTTGTACGTGCCATGCACATCCTTACCTGGAACAATCAAGAAACTGGAATGCAGGAAATGACCGCTGAAGGAAAATTTGAAGCAAAAGGAAATATTTTTATAGAAAAAAGATTTTACTTCAAAGCAGACAGTAAACCTTATCATGAAGATAAGATTATTTTTACTGGTTTGGCTGGAGAGTATGAATATAACGTAAAAAGAAAAACAAAAAGAGATGACCCCGAAGAGGAGATTGCCAAACGAGAACCTACACAATTTATGCTAATGGAGCCTTGCGAACTGGTATTCCATTCTACAGAAATGACTAAAAATCCTAGTGATGATATATAATATGAAGAAAACATTTTTAATACTAATGGCTAATCTTAGTTTGCTTAGCTGCAGTCAAGAAAAAAAATCAACAAATTACAAACAAGAAAAACCGATGTACGACATTAATCAATATATATATCCAGAAGCGAAAGATGTGACTGAAGCGAATTTTGTAGAAAAAGTAAGTAAGCAAATAAAACACTATGATAAAGAACCTGTTTATTATTTTAGAATCCAAAAACAAAATTCATTAATTAGAGTTTATGTAAATGATGTAAATATTTATGATGATTACGAGTTATCAAATACCATTACTCCTATTGAAATTACTAATATTCTTAAGTCTGGTCAACAAACCGTTAAAATAAAAATGTATCCTGTTGGAGATTTGATAAACCAAGATTTGGGATTAGAAAATCAACCACCTGCAACAAAATTATCAGATAAGGCAAAGGTAGATATTTCAGTTGTCACGATGGATAATAAGTCTGCAAAAGGATTTGATGATGAAAAAGTAATTGTGGAAAAAGTAAGCCCAGATGATGTTGCGGGAAAAGAGTATTACGAGTTTAGTTTTACATTTAATGCAGAAGTTCCGTATGCGTTCGAAGGTTGGACGAAAGGACAGGATTTAAGAAAATTGGATCAAGAATTGGTTCGGAAAAAAGCAGAAGAGTTTTACAGAATGGTGGGTAAACTTTACATAAATAAAGATTTAAATTCGTTAATAAAATTAGATTATGTTTCAAATACTCGTATCATGGCATCTTCATTTAATGATAAGCAATATGTATTGGAATTTTTAGATGAATATAAAAATGATGTTGAAAAGTATGAATATAAAGTTGGAGATATAAAGGATTATGATGTAGAATTCATGGGAGACGGTAAATTAATTCGTTTAATTAATAGAAGCAAACGTCCTAAATTGAGAGGAGGAAGTGCTTTATTATTAAGTTATGGTAAGAATGGAAACTTTGCTCCTGAAATATCCCTTTATTTACCCGAAGGCAGAGATTTGGCAACACAAGGCTTTATGATGTGGAAATAAAAAAATAAGTACTGTGGCTGCATTAATTATATTTATTCAAATAATAAGTTTAGTAGTGTATTTTCAATTTCTTAATCAGGGAGAAGATTATGATTATGTGGATCGTAAGAATGAGAAATATACAATTGGAGGTTGTTTATGGTATTTTTTGGCGGGTCTGAATTTTCTTTTTATTTTACGTTCTTTTTATGTGATTATCATGTATTCCTATAGCTGGTACGATTATATTTTGGAATTTATTTCGTTTGGAATTTCTTTATTCATTACGATTCCAACCTCGATATACCTGTTTGTAAAGCGTTATAGAAAAAAGAAAAGAAATAAAAATAACATATGAACAAATAAGTAACTCATAGAGGCTGTTCTAAAAATTGGGACAGCCTTTTCACTATATTATTTGTCTGCGAAAATTACTTTTATTCCATCAGCTAATAAATCAAAAGTAAATATTCGATACAAATCCAACTATATTTCTATAGCTTTATGCTTTATAATTGCATTGTTGATGGGTATTTTGCTTACATTTTTTGTAGAAACGATTAAAATAAATAATCAACCATATAGTATTAATTTTAATGACAGACTTTTAATTTCTGCAATTTCATTATTGCCATTTGATTTTTTAGCTTGCTGATACTTTTAATTATTTTAAAGCTGAAAATTGGCTTAAAAAACAACTTTTGTTAACCACATGAAAGAAAACAATTAAGACAAATCTGTGATGAAATATTTTAAAATTACTTCATAAAATCCTTTAGAAAAATCCCAAACATTTGAAAATAACCCATTATTAATTTTAATGATTGACAAAAAAAACTTATTTTAGTTACACCAAAATAAAGTCAGAATATTAATATTAAAATACGAATGGGAGTACTGGTTACCAACGAGACTGTAAAGCAATTATTTCATATTGCACAGTCTATTGCTAGAGAAAATTACAACGCAACATACAGCGGTCCGCATATTTTACAGGCTTTAATGCACAAAGATATCGGGTTGAACGAGTTTCTGAAATCGATAGATAAAGATCCGGGATACTTTTACGAATGGGCAGATGTCAGAATCGAAGATTATCCTAAAACTACGCATCTTCCAGCAGAAGTTGGAGAAGGTGAATTCGTTGACCAAATTCTTGAAGAAGCCGATGATATTCGTCTGAAATTGGGTTTGGATGAAATTACACCCATCTGTATTTTAACGGCGATTGTAAAACCACAGGTTGCGTTTACGTTACAGCAATTAAAATCACTTCCGTTAAGAGAGCACGAAATTTTCAATTTATACAGAAAAGATACTCCTTTTGCAGCTACTCAGAATGGTGAAATTTCTTCGCTATTTGGAGGAAGTTCTGCAGACTTTTCAGATGCTTCTTTTCCTTCCATTAAAGCATATTGTGTAGACCGAACTGCACAGGCGAAAAACGGAGATTTAGAAAACATTATCGGTAGAGATAAAGAGTTAAGAATGTTGGTGGAAATTCTTTGCAGAAGAAGCAAACCCAATGTTATTATCATCGGAGAGCCTGGAGTTGGAAAAACTGCTTTGGTTGAAGGTTTTGCTACCGAAATCATCAAAGGAAATGTTCCTGAAATGCTTAAAAATGCAACTTTACTGGAATTGGACACCGGAGCTTTATTGGCGGGAACTTCTTATAAAGGAGAAATTGAAGACCGCCTGAAAAAAGTAATCAATGAATGCAAAAAAATTGAAAAAGCAGTTTTATTTATTGATGAAATTCATACGCTTTTAGATTCAAAAGGAAGTATTGGAAATGTTGCTAATTTGCTTAAACCTGAATTGGCACGTGGCGAAATTACCGTTATCGGAGCGACAACTCAGGAAGAATACAGAAAAATTATTGAACCGGAACAGGCTTTCAACAGACGTTTTGAAGTTTTAACGGTGAATGAACCGGATGAAAAAACATGCGTGAAAATGATTGATGTTTTGTTGGATGGTTATAAAAAACACCACGGAATTGAAGTCGAGAAAACTGCCATTCCGGAATGTGTGCGTTTGGCGAAACGTTATGCTAAAGGAAAAAAACTTCCTGATGCAGCGATTGATTTGTTAGACCGAACCATGGCGGCGATAAAAATGCTTGATGAACTTTCGGAAAAAGAGCTGGAAAGCTGGAAAGAAATTTATGAAAATATTTTAAAAGAAGAATATTTTGATGATAAAGACAAAGCCGACGAATTAATTTGGAATTACAATTTACTAAGAGATAAAATCAGTCCGATTTTGTGGGGTTCTTTAAGTGAGCAGCCACAAATTGATAATTCGATGCCTGTTGAAGCGATCCAAAAAATAGTTGAAGATACGTATGCAGAATTGCTACAACATGCAGCCAAAAAAAGAGAAAAAGTAGACCGTTTGGAATTGGCGGCTGTAATGGCTGCAAAAACAAATATTCCAATCGGGAAAATTCAGGCTCAGGAAAAAGAGAAATTGCTGAACATGGAATCTCTCTTAATGAACAGGGTAGTGGGACAAGACCATGCTTTGAAAATTCTTTCAGATGCCATCGTTGAAAACCGAAGCGGATTAAATAAACCTGGACAGCCAATCGGTTCTTTTTTTCTTTTAGGTCCGACCGGAACAGGAAAAACTGAGTTGGCAAAATCGATGGCTGAATTGCTGTTTAACGATGAAAAAGCAATGGTTCGTTTCGATATGTCGGAATTTAAAGAAGAGCATTCTGCAGCACTTTTGTATGGTGCGCCTCCTGGTTATGTAGGTTATGAAGAAGGAGGGATGTTGGTCAATAAAATCAGACAGCAACCTTATACTGTGGTTTTATTTGATGAGATTGAAAAAGCACACCATTCGGTTTTTGATGTGTTTTTACAGATTATGGACGAAGGAAAAGTTCATGACAAGCTTGGAAAAGAAGGAGATTTCAGCAATGCTTTAATTTTATTTACCTCAAATATCGGAAGTGAAGAAATTGTGAAGCAGTTTGAAGAAGGAAAGATTCCAGAATCAAATTCGTTAATGCAGATTATGTCGAATTCAGGGAGATTCAGGCCGGAATTCTTGGCAAGAATTACAGAAATTATTCCTTTTGCACCGATCACAGAATCTATTGCTGAAAGAATCTTCAATATTCAGTTGAAATCACTTCATAATTCATTAACAAGATTAGGAATGACGCTGAAAATTAGTGATGAAGCTGTAAAGAATTTAGCTTTAGGCGGATTTAGCAGTAAATACGGAGCAAGACAGATTTCAGGAGTTATCCGTTCTCAGTTGGCAAGACCGATTTCTAAAATGATTGTAAGAGAAGAAGTGAAAACCGGGCAGACCATTCATGTAGACTGGAATACCGAAGAAGATAAAATCAGCTGGAGAGTAGATTAATTTCAAAATCTGGAAAAATTTGACCTAAAATAAATCTCTCGCAGATTCAACTGATCAAGCTGATTTTTAAATTTGTAAAAATCTGTTTAATCTGCGGGAAAATTAAAAATAATTTTAATTTTCAGGATAAATATAAGTTTTGAAACACATTAAAAATGAAACCAAATATCAAAAATATTATTTTAGCGGCAACATTTTTAGGTTGTTCTCATTTTGCGAGTGCACAGTTTCTCACCGCTTCTGATACTTCCGAAAGCAGTGTGAGAAAGTACAAAAACATCATTGAAGCCAATAAAGAAATTGTCAATTTTATTGAATTTTCGATGGTTGAAAAGGGGTTGCCGAAACATTTGAGAAATTTAGCGTTGATAGAATCTCATTTCAACAGAAACGTTACTTCAAGCGCAGGAGCGGTAGGAGTTTGGCAGTTTATGACCGCTCATGCCAATCAATATGGATTGACTGAAGACCGTCGAAATGATTTGTACAGAAGCACGAAAACGGCTGCTGTTTCATTAAAGAATCTTTACAAAAAGTACAACAACTGGATAACTGTAGTTGCTGCTTACAATTGCGGTGAAGGAAATATTGCCAAAGCAATGCAGGCTGCAAACTCTACGCAATATCATGTTTTTTCAAAATATTTGCCGCAGGAAACCATTAATCACGTTAAAAAATATCTTAATGCATGTTATGCGACAGGAGAGTTGCCATCGGTTTTGGCTAATTATAATGATTCAAGAACTATGGTTCTTTTAAATTCAAGATCTACAGATTCTCAGGAAATTGCTTTGTCGGAAACTGAAATTAATGCAGGATTTAAGCTTAATGTGATTGCAGAAGAATTGAAGATTCCAATGACTGATCTTCTGGCTTGGAATCCAGAAATTGTAAATTCTTTAGAGGCAGACGGAGAAAGTAAACTCTTTCTTCCTACAGATTTGATGCCTGATTTTTTAATGAAAAAAAATTCAATTCTTTCGAAATCGATACGTACAAAATAAGTAATTGAGAAGATAGTAGATAAAATCCCGGAATTTATAAGTTCCGGGATTTCTTAGTAAATATCAAAATCATTAATTTATGAAGCCATTTTAAGGATTTGAAACAATTAAGGTTGAAGGAATATCCGATAACCAAAGACTTTTTGAATCAATCAGCCCTCTCCAGCTTTTTTTGCTGATCAGCATTAAGTCCTGAGCATTTAAAAATTCTTTTTCAATCTTTTTCTCGTTGTATAAAGTAATGTGATTCGGAGCAACCTGCTCGATACTTCGGATCAGTTCTTTCACTTCGATATTGTTTCTGATCTGTCCTGCGACATCCAGAATAATAATTTGCGAATTGTTGTTATTAATCAATCTTTTCGCATATTCAAGCAAATAAAAATCACTTAAATTAAAAATAGGAACAAAGACTTTGTCTGCAGACTGGAAATTTTTTTCAACCAAAACACCTACCGGAATATTGGTATTATCTAAAATCTGCAAAGTAAAATCGTCAAAAGGTGAACTGTTGAATATATTGCTTTTCCCTTTTACGGTGTTGAGAAGCTTTTCAGGATTAATAATTTTCGTGGTAAAACCTAAAAGTCTTCCCAACAAACTACCTTCGTACATTGATTTTCCGAGCATAATCAGAAGCAGATCATAATTGCCTTTGTTGGAAATATTGGTTAGATCATTTTCAATATCTGTAGATGCCTTGAAAAGAGTTGTTATTTCAAGTTTTAGATCCTGCGAGGTCTCAATCACATTTTTGAATTGCTCTTTTTCAAAATTATCAATATCAAAAGCATGAAGCTCATCAACAGGAGCGATATTCATTGCTGTAATGCTTTTGTTTCCGTTCATTTTACGAGTCAGATTATCTGCAAGTTTCAATAATGTACTTCCGGACTCTGCTGTTTCAAATGATAGAAGAACTCTGTATTTTGAATCGTTTTCATCATAATCTTCATCTTCCAGAGATGATTTTTTTCCCTTAAAGAAATAATTGATGAGGTCAAGACAAGGTCCCGTCATGAATGTTGTGAACAAAGCCATAATCACCAACATTGCGAATAATTCAGGTCCTAAAACTCCAAGATCATAACCAATATTTAAAACAATCAACTCGGTTAAACCTCTTGTGTTCATTAAAGCTCCGATTGTAAGGCTGTCTTTCCAGCTGAGCTTGAGAAATTTGGCTGTTAAAGCGCTGCCTACAAATTTTCCGACAACTGCAGTTAGAATAATAAATCCGCCGATTTTCCAGAGATACGGATCGTTCAATAATCCGATTTGCGTTCTTAATCCGGTGAAAACAAAGAATAGCGGTAGTAATAAAACCAGAGCTACATCTTCAACTTTTTCGATAAAAAGATTTCTGAATTTTACATTTTCCGGCATAATTGCTCCTGCCATAAATGCCCCGAACAAAGCATGAATTCCTATAACTTCTGTTGCGTACGCTGAGATAATTAAGATTAAAAAAAATACGGCAACCAAAGCTTTGCTGATAAAACCTTTTCCTTTCTGTGCTTCTGCAATTCTCAATAAAAAAGGTCTTACCGCTTTAATCATGATGAAAACATAGACAATTGCCATTAAAATGACAAAAAGTGATCCTGAGAAAGACCCGGCTTTTACAATCGCAATCACCGCTGCCAAAATACACCACGCGGTAATGTCATCGGCTGCAGCGCAGGTAATCACAACGGTTCCTATTTTTGTCTTATGGAGATTTCGTTCCTGAACAATTCTTGCTAAAACTGGAAAAGCAGTAATACTCATTGCAATGGCTATAAATAATGCAAAGGAGCTGAACTGAATTCCGTCCGGCGCAAATTCTTTATAAATAAAATATGAAAGACCGACTCCCAATGCAAAAGGAATAATAATACTTGCGTGGCTGATCACAACCGCATCATGTGCTTTTTTTCTTAAAACGCTCAGATCAAGCTCCATTCCGACGATATACATGAATAAAATTAAACCAATCTGGCTTAAAAACTGTAAGTTGGGTAATGATTCTTTAGGAAAAATAAACGCCGAAAGCTCAGGAAAATATAATCCGAAAAGTGATGGACCCAAAACGATACCTGCAATCATTTCACCGATTACTGAAGGTTGCTTTAGCTTAACACAAATCCAGCCAAATAGTTTTGCAACCAGGATAATTGTTACGATTTGTGCCAATAAAAGCGCTAAAGGATGGTGAAGATTTGTAAGGAAAGAATCTGTGAAGTTCTCCCACATGGTTGCACCCGTTGTTTTTGGCGGAGCAATATTTTCTCCGATCTCCAAAGTTTGACCTTCTACGAAAAACCAATACATCAGGCACGAGAAAAAGATAATTGTTGCTACATAAAAAATAATATTTCTGTACTTCCCCATAATCATTAATCATTTATTTGAGAACAAATTTCTAAAGAATAAACGGATGGTAAAAGTTGCCTTTCCTGAAATGTAATAAATCTGCGGAATTATGTAATGAAATTAGAAAGATAATTACTCTTATATAAAAATCCCCTTAGTTTAAGAGGATTTATGCTTAAATTTTTGCTATTGCAATTCAAAATAATTAAAGTTGATGCCGTCGGTTTCAAAAACAATTCTGATTTTATTTTCCCCTTTTTTGAAAGGAATACCTTTCACAGATGCAGTTTTCCAGTTTTCATTTCCTCCTGTAGAATCTAGAGATATTGTAGTTAATAATTTTCCTGAAGCATTTTCAATTCTCATTTTTCCGCTAGTGGCACTTGAATAATTGATATTTAAAGAAAAATTTTTATCCATTTTAGAGTTGATGGTGTATTGCATCCATTCTCCGGCTTCGGTTTTACCTACATAATATGTATTATCATTGGTTTTATAAATATCCACCCCGTCATTTCTCAGTTGATTTCCAGAATTCCACTCTGATCTTTTTGCAGGATCACTTACCCAAAGATTAATATAATCTTTATCTAAATAAGCAGAACCCATTCTTCCTAAATCGTAATCTGTCGCAGAGATTTTTCCCGGAGCTTTATGACTTGTGAACGGTTTTGTTGAATTGTCGGTTGTTTGTCTGAACATCGCATCGATTACATCTTTCTTGATTTCAGTATTGCTGAATTTATAATTGTCTGCAATTTTCATCAAAGCTTTTGTAGCAAATTCTTTAGATGGCTTTTCTCCACCGTTTTTCCAGTAATCTAAAAGCTTTTCATACTCCGGGGTGATTTTTACGTTTGTAATTCCTGCAATATTATCAATTTTTTTCATTGGCCAGAACGCATAACCGATGTTGTGTTTATCCAATAGCTGAATAAGTTCTGTAAACCAGACATTAGAATTTTCTCCTGTTTCACCCAACCAGATTGGAGCATTATGTTTTTCTCTTAAATCCAGTGCAAATTGTATGGTTCCGTCATCATTATAATTCCAGTATTTGTGGAAGCTGAAAGCAAGATTATTATCCCAAAGCTTTGGTAACCCGTTGTAATTATTTCCCCAACCGTTTCCTTCAAGAAAAATGATATGTTTTTTATCCACCGTACGAATTGCTTCCGTAATCTCTTGCTGTAATTTCCAAAGCGGAGCATTCGACATTTCATCGGTTCCATTTGGATTTTTTCCGGTGAAATTGATGTTAGGTTCATTGATTAAGTCATAACCGCCGATCCAAGCTTCGTCTTTATATCTGTCGGCTAATTTTTTCCAAAGTGCGATCGTTTTTTTCTGATTTTCCTCACTCTCCCAAAGTGAAGGTTTTGATTTGTCATTATCAGAAATATTCACATCGTTTCCTTGTCCTCCAGGAGCAGCATGAAGATCAAGAATCAAATAAATTTTATTGTCTTTACACCATTGCAATAGTTCGTCTGTCATTTTAAAACCTTCTTCCAGCCATGTATTTTGGCCTTTTTTCGGCTCTTTTTCAATCGGTAAAGTATATAAATTGTAATGCATCGGAAGACGAATTGAATTAAAACCGGATTTTGCTAAAAAATCTATATCCTGTTTTGTAACTCCATTTTTTAGGTAGGCTTTGTAGAAGTTTTCCATTCCATCCTTACCGATCAGTTCTGCAATCTTCTCTTTGATTTTATACTGTGGCCCGGCAAAATCTGCTGTTTTCAGCATATATCCTTCCTGAAGCATCCAGCCTCCTAAACCAAGCCCCCGAAGTTGAATATTTTCACCTTTATCATTAACTATTTTTTGACCTTGTGTTTTTAATAATTGTGATGTCCCAAATTGAGACAATAAAAAAGCGGATAATAGGATGGCTCTTTTCATAGTTTAATTTTTTTATAAATAGTAGGGATTTAAGATTTTGAATTTAACAAATATATTTAAAAATTGTTGAATTGTAATGTTCTAACTAAAACAATTCATATTAATAATAGTGAAATAGTAAATCTGAAGAGATTAAAACAAAAAAACGGGCTAAAGCCCGTTTATATAATATGTATGTCATTTTTAACTAAGAAATCAATTCCATAATTTTCAAAGCTACTTTTAAAGCTTCTGTTCCGTCTTCCAGAGAAACTTCTACATTTTTTTCTTTAAGAATGGCATCTGCAAAAGAATTCAGTTCATCCAGAATCGCATTATTCGGCTGAATATTCGGATATTCAAATAAAATCTGATTTTTCTCGCCTTCTGCATTTTCAATAATCATATCAAATGGAGTAGGATTTTCCGGTGCGTCCTGCATTCTGATGACTTCCGCTTTTTTCTCTAAGAAATCTACAGAAATATAAGCATCTTTCTGGAAAAAACGGCTCTTTCTCATCGCTTTCATAGAAATTCTTGAAGTTGTTAAATTGGCAACACAACCGTTTTCAAATTCAATTCTTGCGTTGGTGATATCCGGAGTTTTACTCACTACACAAACTCCACTCGCATGAATGTTTTTTACTGGAGATTTTACAACACTCAGCAAAATATCAAGATCGTGAATCATCAGATCCAAAACTACAGAAACATCCGTCCCACGAGGATTAAATTCTGCAAGACGATGAATTTCAATAAACATCGGATCTTTGATATAATCTTTAGCTCCGATAAACGCAGGATTGTATCTTTCAACATGACCAACCTGTGCTTTGATGCCGTTTTCACGACATTTTATCAAAATTTCTTCAGCCTGTTCAAGTGTTTGGGTAACCGGTTTTTCAATGAAAAAATGAAGTCCTTTTTCTATGGCTTTTAAAGCATAATCGTAATGATAAATGGTTGGAGTTACAATATCCAACATTTCGATTTGATCTAATAAATCATCAAAATTTTCAAAATATTTATATCCAAATTCTGCTTCGAGTTTTTTCCCGTTTTCTGCATCTTTATCATGGAAACCTACAAACTCATATTTATCAGACTGATTCAGAAGTTTCAAATGTATTTTTCCCAAATGTCCGGCACCTACCAAACCTGCTTTTAACATAGCGTATCAAATTTTTGTAAAGATAAATGTTTAATTTGAAATTAAGATTCGAGATTTAAGATTTGAAATTCAAAATTAAGTATTCAATATTGCAGATTGACCATCTGTACAATTTTTTCAAAAAATATTCGTGAATTCGTGGCATAAATAACCAGTAAAATTTCAAATCTCGAACTGCAAATTTCAAATCAAATTCCTATTTTTGTGATATGGTTGATTCGTTTGTACACAAGGGTAAAAGGAAGAATTTGGTTGAATATCTTAGGCACAGAATCGGTATTTCTGATGAACTTGTGCTTTCTGCCATCAATGAAGTTCCGCGGCACCTTTTTATTGAGAGTATTTTTGAAGATTATGCTTATGAAGACCGTGCTTTTCCGATTGCGGCGCATCAGACGATTTCGCATCCTTCAACAGTTGCAGAGCAATCTGAGCTTTTGCAGGTGAGGGAAGGTGAAAAGGTTCTTGAAATTGGAACAGGTTGTGGTTATCAGACTGCTGTTTTATTGGCAATGAAAGCCAATGTTTATACCGTTGAAAGACAGAAAGATCTCTTTGATTTTTCTAAGAAAAAACTGAGAGAAATGAATCTTTTTCCAAAATTTCAGAGCTTTGGAGATGGTTTTGCCGGACTTCCCACTTTTGCTCCTTTTGATAAAATTATTGTGACTTGTGGTGCATCTGTTTTACCCACGGAATTATTAAAACAACTAAAAGTTGGCGGAAAAATGGTCATTCCTTTGGGACCGACGGATCAACAGGTTTTGTACAGATTTACAAAAATTTCTTTGACAGAGATTGAGAAAGAAGAATTTGGAGCATATAAATTTGTACCGATGTTGAATAAAACAAATCAGTAGTTTAATGCTTAAACATTAACAGAATTAAAAGGTTAGATTGATTAAAATCTAATGGCTCAAAAAAGTTTAAAACATGAATACCGAAATCCAGAATTACAACAGTTTACAAACCGAATCTGATCAGGAAATCTGTTCAAAATTATCATATCTAATTGATGAAAATTTAACACATTCAGAATCGAAAATCTGGCATGCACACCCGGTCTGGTTTCTTGATGGAAACCCGATTGTAGGATACAGTAAACAGAAAAAAGGAATTCGTCTCATGTTCTGGAGCGGAAAATCTTTTAATGAAGAAAAACTGAACGTTGAAGGAGCGAAGTTTCAGGATGCATCCATATTTTATAATAATGTAGAAGAAATTGATGATACAGATCTTAAAATCTGGCTTAAAAAATCACAAGAAATTCAGTGGGACTACAAAAATATTGTAAAAAGAAAGGGAGAATTAATCAAAATTAAAGGTTAAAATCATTTAATCGGAATGAAAATTGGACTTTCAGTTTTGTGATCAATATCAAAAACAAATACAACCTCATTTTAAAGTAGTGAGGTTTTTTATTTAAATCAGATAATAAAGTATAATGAAAGTTTTTATCAATAAAAGAATTCCTGAAGTAGGAATTACAATGCTGAAAGATGCAGGATTAGAAGTAATCATACCTGAAAATAATAATCTTTCGCAGGAAGAATGGCATTCTTACTGTAAAAATGCAGATGCCATTTTAAATGTAGGACAAAATAAATTTGACAAAGAGTTTTTTGGAAAATATTCTAACATAAAAGCAATTGCTTTGTATAGCGTAGGTTTTGATCATGTTGATATTAAAGAAGCCAATAAAAGAAATATCCCGATCGGAAATACACCTGATGTTTTAAGTCGTGCGACTTCTGATGTTGCATTTTTACTGATGCAATCGGTTGCGAGACGTGCAAGTTTTTATTTTCAGAAAGTAAAAGATAATAACTGGGGTAATTTTGACCCGATGTATGAACTTGGCCAGGAATTATATGGTAAAACTCTGGGGATTTTCGGTTTGGGAAGAATAGGTTTTGAAATGGCAGAAAAGTGTAAAAAAGCTTTCGGAATGAATATTATTTACCACAACAGAAATCATAATGAAGAAGCCGAAAAAGAATTGAATGCAAAATATGTTTCTTTTGATGAATTAATAGAGCAGTCGGATGTTTTAAGCATTCATGCGAATTTTAAACCCGAACAAAGCAATTTATTTGATGCTTCCGTTTTCAAAAAAATGAAAAAAACTGCGATTTTTGTTAATACGGCGAGAGGAGGTTTTCACAATCAGAAAGATTTATTTGAAGCTTTGGTTTCAGGAGAAATTTGGGGAGCGGGTTTAGATGTGACCAATCCGGAACCGATTGAAGATAATGATCCTATTTTACAATTGACAAATGTTTGCATTCTTCCACACATCGGTTCTGCAACGGTTGAAGCAAGAAATGGAATGGCGAGATTAGCTGCTGAAAATCTTATTGCTTTTTCAAAAGGTGAAAAAATGCCGCACATTGCAAATCCGGAAGTGTATTGATTTGAGATTTGAGATTAGAAGTTTGAGATTCGGGACTCGGGGTGTGAGATTTTTATGCAAGATTTAAAAATTTAAAATTTTGGTTTACAGATTAAAAATCATTAACTTAATCTCTTCAACTTGTTTCTTTTTACTTTTTCCTTGGCTCTTCAATGAAATTGGACTCATTTTTGTCTTTAAAACATCAACACTAAATACAATATTATGATACCAGAAGATAACAAAAACGAACAGGACAGAAAATTGGAGGAAATGGATTATAATCCGGGTGAAGATATTTTCAACAGAGAAGAGCATATTCCTTTAGACGGAGACGGAAATCCTATTACAAATCCATCACATGTTAATGATGAAATGCCGTACGGGCTGGATGTTCCCGGAGCAGAAGATGATGATAATTTTGAGCAGATCACGGATCAGCTTCCCGATGAAGAAAACAGTTTTTACAGTATAAGCGATAATGAAGACGACCACGAAGAAGAAAACGACGACATTGTCTCTTAATCATAATCCCGCAAAATACTGTGGGATTTTTTATGCTATTTTTATATTAAATATTAACTTTGGCAATCTTTGAATGTAAATAAGAATTAATGAATACGTATTCTGAAATTCTTTTAAAATGTATTTAGTATGAAATTGAAGCACAGTCTGCTCGCTTTGGCAGCTCCGTTGGTTATGAATGCACAACAAGTCATGACGCCTGAAATTCTTTGGACTTTGAAAAAAGTTGGTGTACAGGCAGTTTCTCCCGACCATTCTTCGCTGATTTATAAAATCGGACAAACCGATCTTAAAACCGAAAAAACAAAAAGTGAAAATTATTTTCTGAATGTTGTTAACAACCAGTCTTCTAAAATAGATTTTGGTAAAAAAGCATTGATTCAGTGGGATAAAAACGGAATTTATGCTCAGGAAGGTGATAAGATTTTCCTTTCTAAAGACAACGGAAAAACATGGGCAGAATTTTACACCATCGGGGAAGCAGATAACATTGTGATTTCTCCGGACGGAAAGAAAATTGCGTTCAGTAAGCAGGTTTTGGTTGAGAAATTAATGGGGAAAGATAAATATTCCGACACGCCAAAAACGACAGCACAGGTTTACACCGATTTGAATCACAGACATTGGGATTATTTCAATGAAGGAAAATACAATCATGTTTTTGTGGTAAATACGTCTTCAAATGTAGATTCTGCAAAAGATTTATTGGAAGGAAAAACATGGGATTCTCCGCAAAGACCTTTCGGTGGAGCAGAAGATTTTATTTTCAGCCCTGATTCTTCACAGCTTTTATATGTTACAAAACCTAAAAGTGGTAAAGAATACTCAACAAGTACAAACACTGATATTTTTGCTTATGATTTAGCTTCGGGAACAACAAAAAATTTAACTGAGTCCAACAAAGGATATGATGTTAATCCAAAATTCAGTCCAGATGGAAAATCTTTGGTGTGGCAAAGTATGGAAAGAGACGGTTATGAAGCTGATAAAAATGACATCAAACTGATGGACTGGAAATCAGGTAAAACTTCAAACCTTACAAAAGGTTGGGACGAATCGGTTTCAGGAGATGTTTTCTGGAGCGGGGATTCAAAATCGATTTACTTTACAGCGGCTTTCAGAGGAACAAAACAGTTGTTTTCGTTAAATCCTAAAGACTCAAAAGTTCAGCAGATTACAAAAGGCGATTTTGATATCAATGAAATTTTTGCAGACCAGAAAACGTCACTTTTAGTTTCAAAAACAGACATCAATCATGCATCGGAAATTTATTCTGTTAATTTAAAAAACGGAGAATTAAAGCAGGTTACAGATGTCAATAAAGAGGTTTATGCTAAACTTTCTCAAGGGAAATCTGAATTGAAAATGGTAAAAACTTCAGACGGAAAAGAAATGGGAGTTTGGTTCCATTATCCGCCGAATTTTGACCCGAATAAAAAATATCCGACATTAGTGTATTGCCAAGGTGGTCCACAATCTGCATTAACCCAATTTTTCAGCACAAGATGGAATTTCTCTTTAATGGCAGCCAACGGGTACATCGTTGTAGCACCAAACAGAAGAGGAATGCCGGGTTGGGGAACAAAATGGAACGAAGAAATCTCAAGAGATTGGGGCGGACAACCGATGAAAGATTATTTGGCAGCAACAGATTTTGCGAAAACTTTACCGTATGTTGACGGAGAAAGAGTTGCAGCAGTAGGAGCAAGTTACGGAGGTTACAGCGTATTTATGTTGGCCGGAATTCACGAAAACAGATTTAAAACTTTCATCGCTCACGACGGATTATTTGATATGAAATCCTGGTATTTAACCACGGAAGAGCTTTGGTTTGCAAACTGGGATTTGGGTTCTCCATGGGAAAAACCGCTTCCAAAAGCATATACAGAATTTAATCCGAGTAATTTTGTTGATAAATGGAATAAGCCGATCATGATCGTTCAGGGCGGAATTGATTTCAGAGTTCCTTACGAACAAGGTCAGGAAGCTTTTCAGGCTGCAAAACTGAGAGGGTTAAAATCTAAATTAGTGTATTTCCCGAACGAAAATCATTGGGTTCTTCATCCGCAAAACGGTTTGGTTTGGCAGAGAGAATTTTTTGACTGGCTGAAAGAAACATTGTAAATTAACCTCAAAACTCTCTTCCTTTTGAGGTGGTTAAAAGAGTTAAGCAATGTAAAAATCAATAGGAGCGGACTTTAGTCCGCTTTTTGTTTTTAAAGTTAATAAAGGCTTTAGCCAAAATTTATATATTTGAATCATGCAAAACCGAATTTTCTCCTTTCCACCCATCATTAGTAATGATTCTAAAATTTTAATTTTAGGTTCATTTCCCGGTGTGAAATCTTTGGAAAAACAACAATATTACGGTCATCCTCAAAATAAATTCTGGAAAATTATTTTTGAATTATTCAACGAGAAATTTACAGAAGATTATGAAGAAAGATTAAATGTTTTAAAGAAACATCATATCGCACTTTGGGATGTGATTGATTCTTGTGAAAGAAAGGGAAGCTTAGATTCAGAAATAAAAAATGAAGAAGCCAATCAGATTGAAGAGCTTTTGGAAGATTATCCCAACATTACAGCAATATTTTGCAATGGCGGCAAGTCTTACAAAAATCTACAGAAATTATTAGGCAAAAATTTTAAAATTCCGATTTATCTATTACCTTCGACAAGCCCGCTTCACACGATTCCTTTTGAAAGAAAATTGGAAGAATGGAAAAAGATATTAGATTATATAAAATAAAAGCAACTCTTTTTTGAAGTTGCTTTTTTATTATTTACAATTGATTTATTGATAATTCAAAATTGAATTGAAACTACTTCTCAATCCTATAAACCTCCTCATACGGCTGTATCAAAACCCAGCCATTGCCGGAAAACTTCATCTGAAATTCTTCCCCACTTCCTCTTCCAATCAGGCTCTTAAAAGAAACATTCGTTTTCAGTTCAGGACTTAAATTCCCAGACCATGCAACGGTTGCATTTGGGTCTGTAAAAACCGGTGCGTCCGGAGTTACCAATAAAGTTAAAGGCTCTCCGTGAGTTGTAATGGCTATATGTCCAGTTCCGGAAAGTTTTACCTGGAATAATCCTCCCGACATGACTCCAGCGATGCTTTTTAACATCGTGATATCACTTTTTATACTTTGTTCGTGCGCTAAAACATCATTTCCGTTTACACAAACCGTTTCATTATTTAAATATAAAATTCTTACTTTTTTACCGTCATCAGCAACATATAATTTTCCGGTTCCTTCTGCTTTCATTAGTTTGGAGCCTTCACCGCTAATTGCTTTTTTTAACAAATTTCCAAGTCCGCCGGAAAGCATTCCCTGTCTTTCAAAGTTGATGTTTCCGATGTAACCCACCATGCTTCCTGCTTTTGTCTAGACTGCCTGATTGTTTAAGTTGATTTCTAAAAGTGCTGGTTTTTCCAGTTCGAAATAATCTCTTTCTAATGGATTTTCTTTTGTTTCATTTACAAAAGATTCAATTGAATATTTGCTCATCGTCTAATATTTTGTCAGGCCAAATTACCGAAATTTTCTACAAAAAAGATTAAAAAATAATAAAATTATCATCTTTAATGACCATGAATAAAGAGGAGTGAAATAAATACTTGACAAAGGGGTATAGAATGTTGTATATTTGCACCTCGAAAATTACACCCTGTAATTTTTATAATTTTTAAACCGTAATTTAAAAAATGAAGACATCCGATTTTAATTTCGACCTTCCTGCAGAATTATTGGCAGAACACCCTTCCGAACACAGAGATGAAGCAAGATTAATGGTTCTTGACAGAAAAACAGAAACCATTGAGCATAAATTATTCAAAGATGTTGTAGATTATTTCGATGAGAAAGATCTTTTCATCTTCAATAATACCAAAGTTTTCCCTGCTCGTCTTTATGGAAATAAAGAAAAAACTGGAGCTAAAATTGAAGTTTTCCTGTTGAGAGAACTTGATAAAGAAACCCGTGTTTGGGACGTTTTGGTAGATCCTGCAAGAAAAATCAGAATTGGTAATAAATTATTCTTTACTGAAGATGAATCTTTGGTAGCTGAAGTTATCGATAATACAACATCAAGAGGAAGAACCTTGAGATTCTTATTTGATGGTTCATACGAAGAATTCAGAGCTAAATTGAAAGAACTTGGAGAAACTCCACTTCCTAAATACATCAAAAGAGCCGTTGAACCTGAAGATGCAGAAAGATATCAAACTATATATGCAAAAGTGGAAGGAGCTGTTGCAGCACCAACTGCTGGTTTACACTTCTCTAAGCATTTAATGAAAAGGCTGGAGATCAAAGGAATTGATTTCGCTGAGGTAACACTGCATGTTGGTTTGGGAACGTTCAACCCGATTGAAGTAGAAGATCTTTCTAAACATAAAATGGAATCTGAAGAAATCATTATTGATGAGAAAAATGCCCAGATTATCAATAATGCAGTACAGGAAAATAGAAGGGTTTGTGCAGTAGGAACAACGACGATGAGAGCTTTGGAAACTTCTGTTTCCTCAAATAAAAAAATCTCTGCATTCCAGGGATGGACAAATAAATTTATCTATCCACCTCATGATTTCGGAGTTGCCAATTCAATGATTACAAACTTCCACACGCCAAAATCTACCTTAATTATGATGATTGCAGCGTTTGCCGGAAGAGATTTCGTAATGCACGCATACGAAGAAGCTGTAAAAGAGAAGTACAAATTTTACTCTTACGGAGATGCAATGTTAATTTTATAAAGCTGGAAGCTGGAAGTTGGGTGCTGGAAGTTTGCAATTCGGTGCCCAATTTTCTTTCATCTTCTGACATCCAACATCCAACAACATAATGAAAGACATCCGTACTTTATCTCTCGACCAACTCAAAGACTATTTTGGTACCATCGGCGAAAAGCCGTTTCGTGCCAAGCAGGTCTATGACTGGATCTGGAGTAAAAATCTTCATTCGTTTGAAGAAATGACGAATCTTTCAAAAAACCTGAGAGAACATCTTACCCGAGATTTTGTAATGAATCCCGCTGCAGTAGATCAGTTCCAGAAATCTACTGACGGAACTATTAAAAACGGAGTAAAGTTACACGACGGTTTAATGGTGGAATCTGTTTTAATTCCTACAGAAACCAGAACAACAGCCTGCGTTTCTTCACAAGTCGGCTGCTCTTTAAATTGTGAATTCTGCGCTACAGCTAAGCTCAAAAGGATGAGAAATCTTGAAGTGGCAGAAATTGTGGATCAGGTAGCTTTAATTGATAGACAAAGTAAAGAGTATTACAACCGTCCGCTTACCAACATTGTTTTTATGGGTATGGGAGAGCCGATGATGAATTACAAAAATGTAGTTGAAGCCATCAAAAAAATCACCCAGCCAGAAGGTTTGGGGATGTCTCCGCGAAGAATTACTGTTTCCACATCAGGAATTCCGAAAATGATCAAAATGTTGGCAGACGATGACCTTAGAGTAAAACTTGCACTTTCTCTGCACTCAGCAGTAGAATCTACCCGAAATGAAATTATGCCGTTTTCGGATAAGTTTCCTTTAACGGATATTATGGAAGCACTTCAGTACTGGTATAAAAAAACAGGATCTGTCATTACGTTTGAATATTGTGTCTGGAAAGGCATCAACGATAAAGACGAAGATATTAGAGCTTTAATTAAATATTGCCGACAGGTTCCATCTAAAGTTAATTTAATTCAGTACAACCCGATCGGAGAAGGAAAATTTGATCACCGAAGTATTGCTGCTGAAGAAAAATACGTTCGTGAGCTCGAAAAAGCTGGAATTACTGTGATGGTAAGAAAAAGCAGAGGTGGTGATATTGATGCTGCATGCGGACAATTGGCCAATAAAACGGCTGAATAATCTCAATTGTCCTGAGTGATTTATTTTCAAATTATCTATCCTATTCTATAAATTTATTGTTAAGCTGAGAGAACCACGAAGTGGTTCAATGTCAATAGCCGTGGTGATATTCATGGAAAAATAAATTAGCTTGCAATATCAAAGAACCACGAAGTGGTTCAATTTTTTAGTCAAATCAATCATCCGTTTCTTAATCATCCATTCACGTCAAAAACCTTATTTTTGCTAAATGAAGAAGGTTTTTCTTTTATTTATTATCAGTTTTTCAATTGTTTTAAATGCGCAACAATCCGAAATTTTTAAGCTTAAAAAATTCCGTATTGCAATTTTAAATGATTCTATTCAGGAAACTTCAGGATTAAGTTTATTTGAAGGAAAATTATACACGTTCAACGACAGTGGAAATCCTGCGGAACTATATGAGATAGATAAGACGTCAGGAAAAATTCTCAATACTTTAAAAACAAAAGTCGAAAACAAAGATTGGGAAGCTTTAGCCAACGACGGCGAAAATTTTTATATCGGTGATTTCGGAAATAATACGGGAACAAGAAAAGATCTGAAAGTTTACAAAATTCCTTTTCAGAATAATCAGTTGATTAACGATTCTTTAAAGACAATTTCTTTTTACTATCCAGAACAGCAGGATTTTACCCCTAAAAATATCAATACAGATTTCGATCTGGAGTCGATGATTTATTTAAACGGAAAAATCCACATTTTCACCAAAGAGTGGTCTTCAAAATCAACAACGCATTTTACGATTGATCCCGAAAATTTTGAAAATCAGTCTGCACAAAAAATAGAATCTTACAAAACAGGTTTTATGATTTCCGATGCGTCTTATTATGGTAAAAAGTTGTTTGTTGTAGGATACACCAAAAAAACTGAAGTTTTTCTTATGGTTTTCAATGAATCAGAACCCGGGATTTTCTTTAAAAACAACCCAAGGAAGTTATATTTAGGAAGTGCTTTATCAATTGGTCAGATCGAAGGGATTGCTGTCGATGAAAAAGGAATTTATATTTCAGGAGAAAAATTCTATTCACCTATCAAAAAAACAAAACCGTTTTTTTATTTTATTCCGATTGAAAAACTCAAACTTTAATTTTTCTTAAAATTGCCCGAAAAAAATTATCTTTGTGGGAATTAATAATTTATCCATCATCCGAAGATTGTGGCGAATACTGTAGAAGAAATCAAGCGACCGATCAATGAGGAAATGAAGCTTTTTGAACAAAAGTTTTATGAATCAATGCAGAGTAAAGTACCTTTATTAGATAAAGTCACACGTTTTATCGTTACAACAAAAGGGAAGCAGATGCGTCCTATGTTTGTGTTTCTTTGCGCAAAACTTACGGGTGATGTTAACGAAAAAACGTATCGTGGCGCTTCGATGATCGAGCTTATTCATACCGCTACTTTGGTACATGATGATGTGGTGGATGAAAGTTTTAAAAGGCGTAATTTCTTTTCAATCAATGCTTTATGGAAAAATAAGATAGCGGTTTTGGTAGGAGATTTCTTATTGTCAAAAGCGGTTTTACTTTCTACAGACCATAAAGATTACGATTTGTTGTCTGTAATTTCAAGAACGATCAGAGAAATGTCTGAGGGTGAACTTCTTCAGTTGGAAAAAGCGCGAAAACTTGATATTACCGAAGATGTTTACTATGAAATTATCCGTCAGAAAACGGCGACTTTAATTGCTGCATGCTGTGAAATAGGTGCAGTATCAAACGGTGTTGATGAAAATCTGGCTAAAAAAATGATGGATTTCGGAACATATACCGGAATGGCTTTTCAGATCAAAGATGACCTTTTTGATTATTTAAGTTCAAATGTCATAGGAAAACCTGTTGGAATCGATATTAAAGAGCAAAAAATGACCTTGCCTCTAATTCATACTCTAAAAACAGCTAACGAAACCGACAGAAAATATTATTTCAATACGATAAAACGTTATAACAACGATCAAAAACGCGTAAAAGAACTGATTGCTTTTGTGAAAAGTTCAGGAGGTTTAGATTATGCAATCGGTGTTATGAAAAATTTCCAGCAGAAAGCAAAAGATATTCTTAATGAGTTTCCTGATTCTGAAGTACGAAAATCGCTTCATACGATGCTAGATTACGTTATCGAGCGTAAATTCTGATTTAAATTATTCTCATCGTTACGATATCACAGCAAGTACGATGCAAAATAATGCGCTTAAAAATAAATAATCCGCAATAGTCTCAAACTTATTTCCGGTCTTTTCTTTTTTGGAACGAATGGCAAGAAATGAGAAGAAACAGCTGAAAGCAAAGCAAAGACAAGCGACACCTGCAAACTCATCTAAATGTGTACTGTGGCTTATTTTTGTGATTTTCAGTGAAGTAATAATGACCAGAGAAAATCCCAGAAGATTGCTCGAAGCATTAAGGATATGTGAAGATTTCTTTTCCATCAATACAAATTTATTTCAAGATAATGACAATTTTTTTTATTATCAAATTTTTAAAAAAGATTATTAAAAATTAAAATTAATTTAAAAAGTGTATATTAGCAAAATACTTCAAAATAAAAAATATTTTATATTTGGCTATGCAGACAACCTATATCGAAACTCAGCAAATATCCTTTCAGGACTTTAAAAATCAAATACTTGAAGATTATAAATTAGGAAGAATTTCTCGTGAAATGTCTTATCTGGGCAGGAGAGAAGTACTTACCGGAAAAGCCAAGTTCGGTATTTTCGGAGATGGAAAAGAGTTGCCACAATTGGCGATGGCGAAAGTTTTCAAAAATGGCGACTTCCGTTCAGGATATTACAGAGATCAAACTTTTGCTTTGGCTGCTGATGCTCTTACTGTTGAAAGTTTTTTTGCACAATTATACGCCGATACCAGTGTTGAAAGAGAACCTGCTTCTGCTGGAAGACAGATGAACGGTCACTTTGCAACCAGAAGTTTGAATGAAGACGGAAGCTGGAAAGATTTAACGGCTCAGAAAAATATTTCTTCGGATATTTCTCCTACAGCAGGACAAATGCCGAGATTATTAGGGTTGGCTCAGGCTTCAAAAATATATAAATCGGTTAAATTCGATGGCTCTGAAAAGTTTTCGAAAGACGGTAACGAGATCGCTTTCGGAACGATTGGTGACGCTTCTACTGCGGAAGGTCATTTTTGGGAAACGTTGAATGCGGCTTGTGCCCTTCAGGTTCCGATGATTGTTTCCATTTGGGATGATGGTTACGGAATTTCTGTGCCTACGATGAAGCAGAGAGCAAAAGCAGATATTGCTGAAATGTTGAGCGGTTTCCAGAGAAAAGAAGGGGAGTTTCAGGGATGTGAAATCATCCAGGTGAAAGCTTGGGATTATCCGGCATTGTTAGACGCTTACGCAAGAGCAGAGCAGTTTGCAAGAATGGAATCTGTGCCGGTTGTGGTTCACGTCATTGAAGTTACGCAGCCGCAAGGTCACTCTACTTCAGGATCTCACGAAAGATATAAAAATGAAGATCGTCTGGCTTGGGAAGCGCAGTTCGATGGGTTGGTGAAATTCAAAGAATGGATTTTAAATTATTCCATCGAAATTGACGGTAAAGAAGAAGTATTGGCAACTGCAGAAGAGTTGGATACCATTGATGAAGAAGCTAAAAAAACGGTAAAAGCCGGACAAAAACAGGCTTGGGAAAGCTATCAAAAAACAATCACGGATTTAATCAGTTCAGTGTTGCCTTTAGTTGAAAATCTGGAAGGACAACACGCTGAAATTGAAAACTATATCAGTCAGTTCAATAAATTGGTTTCTAAAGCTAAAAAAGATGTTTTCCATTTGGTAAGAAGATCTTTATTGGCAACAAGAGGGACAAACTCTGCAGAAAGAAACCAGTTGATGCAGAAATATAATGAGATTTTTGAGGTTGAAAAAGACAATTATTCTTCTCATTTGTATTCTCAGTCTCAGTGGAAAGCAGAGAATGTAAAAGAAGTTAAACCAATCTATTCAGATAGTTCTGAAGATGTGGACGGAAGAGTAGTGGTAAGAAATAACTTCGATAAAATCTTCGAAAAATATCCTGAAACTTTAGTTTTTGGTGAAGATGCCGGAAATATTGGTGATGTAAACCAGGGTCTTGAAGGAATGCAGGAGAAATATGGTGACGTTCGTGTTGCCGATACAGGAATTCGTGAAGCTACAATTCTTGGTCAGGGAATCGGAATGGCAATGAGAGGTTTAAGACCAATCGCTGAAATCCAGTATTTAGACTATATTTTGTACTGTTTACAAGGGATGAGTGATGATTTGGCGACGGTTCAATACAGAACAAAGGGCGGTCAGAAAGCTCCGGTAATCATCAGAACAAGAGGTCACAGATTAGAAGGAGTTTGGCATTCAGGTTCTCCAATGGCGGGAATTCTTAATCTTTCAAAAGGGATTTTGGTATTGGTTCCAAGAAACTTAACAAAAGCTGCCGGATTCTATAACACAATGCTTCAAAGCGACGATCCTGCCGTAATTGTTGAATGTCTGAACGGATACAGATTAAAAGAAAAACAACCGGATAACTTAGGTGAATTTACTGTTCCTGTTGGGAAAATTGAAGTTACAAAAGAAGGAGCTGATGTTACATTGGTAACGTACGGTTCTACCTGGAGAATTGTAATGGAAGCTGCAGAAGAATTAGAAAAATCAGGAATTTCTGCAGAAGTTATTGATGTTCAGTCATTAATTCCTTTCGATTTAACGCACGAAATTGCTGAATCGGTAAAGAAAACGAACAGATTAGTTGTCATCGATGAAGATGTGGAAGGTGGAACCTCAGCATTTATCCTTCAGCAGATTTTAGAAAAACAAAAAGCATTCAGATTCTTGGATTCTGATCCATTGACGATTTCTGCAAATGATCACAGACCTGCGTATGCAAGTGACGGAGATTATTTCTCTAAGCCATCTGCAGATGATATGGTTGAAAAAATCTATGCGATGTTCAATGAGACAAATCCTCAGAAATATCCTGCGATATTTTAATTGGGATTTTTAGATAAATTTTGAAACCGCTTTCTTTTTGGAGGCGGTTTTTTGTTGACTAAAATTAGTATATTGTTGTTTCTCTTTAGACGGGATGTAATTGATTTTAATAAACAAATTATGAATAAGCTGTACCCTTTATTTTTTCTTCTATTATTATTTAGTTGTAATGATAAAAAACCTGAAACTAAATTTGAGAATGAAATTATTCCGAATCCGGAAGAGGTTTTGCGTAAATATGTTGTCAATCCCAAAAATGATGATAGAATTTGTAAAGAAGATATTGCAAGAGCGAAAAAGGATATGGAAAAATATAGAAATATATATGTTACCACCTCTTGTTTTGGATGTAAATCATTGATTTATGAAGATGAAATTTCGGAATATGCTAGCAAAATAAAGTTTAAAGTTATTAATTATGATTATAGTTGTGTAAAGATGGAAGGACAGACTCAAGGTTGTTATAAAGCTTTTATCAATTTAGAGATGGAGAAAATTCACGGAAAGAATTTTCGGAAAAAAATAGAAAAAGAAGCTGAAAAGCTGTTAATTGAAAAGATTAAAAATGATAATAAGGTTTTAAATATTTATGATTTAAATGAGAATGAAAAACCTCACTTTGTTAAAGAAGATAATCTTATAAAAGAAGGCTATATTCCAACCATAAAAACAGGGTTGTCACTAAAGCATGAGCGGGATAGTTATCCATTTATGGACATTAGTTTCATCATTGAAAAAAATGGAAGAATTAGTAATCTAAAAAATAAAAATTGGGTAAGTGGATTTAAAGAAAATGAAAAGCATAAAAGTGAACTTGAAAATATAGCAAAGAAGACAATTTTAGCTTATTATAATCATTGGAAACCGGGAAGATATGTAGGAGTAATCGCACGTGTTGAAAATACTTTTAGAGTTACTTTTGAATAAAAGACTGTCAAACGACAGCCTTTTTTATTTTCTTCTCTTCCAGAAGAGATTTACAATCTTTCTCTTTATCCGGATCATGCACATGATATTTCCTTTCCCACTCTTCCAGTTGATATAAAATAGGCAACAATGCCAATCCTTTCTCCGTCAACGAATATTCAACTCTGGGAGGGATTTCTTTAAATTCCTCACGAATTACCAATCCGTCGGCTTCCATTTCACGTAACTGGTCGGTTAAGACTTTCCTGGAAATTACATTAATTCGTACCGCAAGTTCTCCAAAACGTAATTTTCGGTCCTTAATGACCAATACGATGATCGGTTTCCATTTGCTTCCTAAGGCAGACATTGCTTTTCCTAAAGGACAGCTGTAAGCCATTAATTCATTTTGCTTCATATGTTACTTTTACGTTACTAATGTAGGTTACTACAAAGTTACCACTTTTTTAAATGTAAAAGATACCAAAATGAACTATTATTAGTTACTTTGTGTAACAATTATAAAAAACATATTTAAAAATGAGCACAGAATCATTATTTAAACCTTTTCAATACAAGAATTTAGAACTAAAAAATAGAATCGTAATGGCTCCGATGACGAGAGCTCAATCTGATAACGGAGTTCCTACTCAGCAAATTGCAGATTATTATGCAAGAAGAGCGGCTTCGGAAGTAGGATTGATTCTTTCAGAAGGAACTGTGATCAAAAGACCTGGTTCAAAAAATATGCAGAATATTCCTGATTTTTATGGAACAGAAGCATTAAACGGGTGGAAAAACGTAATCGATGCTGTTCATGAAAATGGAGGAAAAATGGGACCTCAGATCTGGCATGTTGGAGATACGAGAATGTCTGAAGATTATCCTTTGGTGGATATGGAAAAAGCTTCTACAATGACATTGGAGGATATTCAGGATACGATTGCACAATTTGCGGCTTCTGCGAAATCTGCGAAAGACCTTGGATTTGATGTGGTTGAAATTCACGGAGCACATGGTTACTTAATTGATCAGTTTTTCTGGGAAGTTACCAATACGAGAACCGATGAATACGGAGGAAAAACACTGAGAGAAAGAAGCAAATTTGCTGTAGATGTTGTAAAAGCAATAAGAGCTGCAGTAGGGGAAGATTTTACAATTATCATCCGTCTTTCTCAATGGAAACAGCAGGATTACGGAACGAAATTAGCAAATACTCCGCAAGAAATGGAAGATTGGTTATTACCATTAAAAGAAGCGGGAGTTGATATTTTTCACTGCTCACAAAGACGCTTTTGGGAAGCTGAATTTGAAGGTTCCGACTTAAATTTTGCAGGTTGGGCAAAAAAGATTACAGGTCAACCGACAATTACTGTAGGTTCTGTAGGTCTTGAAGGAGATTTTATGGCAGCATTTGCTGGACAGGGAACTGAAAAAGCGGACTTAACCGAATTGACGAGAAGACTAGACAGGGGAGATTTTGATCTTGTGGCTGTTGGAAGAGCACTTTTACAGGATCCGGAGTGGGTGAAAAAAGTGAAAGAAGGAAAGACAGAAGATCTTTTGGATTTCAAAGCTGAAAGTATGGCAACTCTTTATTAAAAAATAGTGAATTGCTTTTTGTTTCTGAGGTTAATTTATTATTTAAAACTTTATTTCCACTATTCACTGACGAAGTAAAATGGGCAGTTCACTTTTATTTTACACATAATTTTACCTAATAATTTTTTTGATTTTAGAAGAACCGTTTTTAAGTTTTTGAGAACGGTTTTTTTGTTGCTTTAAATAATACTGAATTTGTTTTAAACGCTAACGTTTCGAAGTTTTTGATATTATAGAAAACATTATTCGTCAACAAAGCCGTTTGACTTCATCGAATCTTCGATTTCACTCAGCAAGAAATTCTAGCCCTAGCTGAACGAAGTGCCTTTGCGAACGGAAGATATGCAGCAAATGGTGACAGAAATCTTGCGTACTTTGCATTAAAATTAGCTATTTTCTAAAATAAAAAACCGTCTGAAAAAAAATCAGACGGTAATTAACAAGTTTGAATATCTAAAATTGTCCTTAGAAGACAATAATGATTTTTTACAGACCAATATTTTTAGTTGGCTTCAGATGCTTTTTAATAGATTTTGGAAGCGCATTTTTGTGAACAAGAATTGCTGTAGATTTGTACTCAACATACGGTCTTGTTACATAGATGTAGCCTTCAAAATCATTGGTAACACCCCAGGAATTCTTCACCATATAATATTCTTTTCCAGATTGATCTTTTGCCAATCCTACGATGTGCATCCCGTGATCATCTGTGGTAGAAAGGTTATTTAGAGCTTTCTGACGCATATCTTCAGTGATCGCTTTATCTTTTTTAGGCTCTGTGAATAAAGTTTCTTTGTTGTCTTTTGTGATTTGATCTAAATCTACATCCGGAACGTAAGCAACTCCGTTTTTGTAAGAGAAATAAGGTTCAGTAACATCCGTTGCCCAACCTACGGAATATCCTTTGTTGACAGCGTTATCAATGATGGCGGTTAAATCTTTCATCGGTACATTCCAGTCAGAATCGTGGCTCCAGTTATCAGGAATCGGAACTACAAATTTTTGATAATAAGGATAATCTTTGTATGATGAAATTTCAACATAATCTTCAGGACTAATTCCTACTACTTCTTTAGCAAAAGTTTTCGGAGTGTAATTTTTCCCTTCATACGTAAAGTTTGCAGGCACTTTTCCTAAATATTCATCCAGAATAGCATCTACAGAATCCATCCAGTTATCAGACAATTTTCCTTTTGAAGAAGCTGCAACGAGACTATCCAATACAGGTTTTAGTTTTTCCTGCATTTCTTTAAAGTTGTTCAATGTTTGTCCGGCTTTCAAACCAGTGTAAACATCCTGTGGAACAGCACCGTATTTTTTATACATATTCACCACATCATGAAGCTCGCCCCCGTCTCCCCAGCTGATTGCTCCGCTGTTCAAAACATACAATTTTGCTTTATCGTGATAAGAATTTCTTGCAGTAAAGATTTCTGCCAAATCAACGGGCTTTTTGCCCATTCTCTGCATTTCAGATTCGAGGAAAGAGTTTCCTGAATAGCTCCAGCAAGTTCCTGAAGAACCCTGGTTTTTTACCGAAGTCGCTCCTACATCTTTCAACGTAGTGAACTGGAAATTAGCATTTTGAGATTGGTTGTTTTTTAGCTTATTGATTAAGTCATCCTGAGCAAACATCATACTTCCTGCAGACAAAACAAAAAGTAATGATGCAATTTTGGTATTTTTCATTACTATAAAAAGATTATTTATATGAATAGTCGTTCATATTAAAGATTTGTTACAAAGGGAAAAGTTAAACGAGAGATTTTATTTTTATGAAAAGGGTCTTTCAGTTCCTATTTTGTTTTTTAGGCTATACTAGATTAATTATTGAAGAAAAGAAATTTCATATTTTTAAAAAAAGTTTTAGATGTTTCCAACCCAATTCAAAACTTCTGCATCTATTAGAGTATAAAGCCAACCTATGGAACACGAATTACTAATAGCATGTCAACGGAATGACCGCAATGCACAGCGGAAGGTCTACGAAAAGATGGCGGGTAAACTTTACTCGGTTTGCAGACGTTACCTGAAAAATGATGAAGATATAGAAGAAGTACTGGCCGATACTTTTTATAAGATCTTTACTAAACTTGATCAGTTGCAGAATCCGGATATTTTTGAAGCCTGGGCAAAGAAAATTACGGTGAATGAATGCTTGCAGAAACTGAGAGCAATGAAAGCGCTTCATATTTCTCTGGATGAAAACTTGGTTGAATCTTCGGATATACCCGCAGAAAGCATCTCTTTCGAAAAAGATATTCTTAAGTTACTTAATTTCCTCCCGGAAGGCTGCAGAGCGATTTTCAATCTATTCGCGATTGAAGGATATCCGCACAAGGAAATCGCAACCATGCTTTCCATCAGTGAAGGAACATCAAAATCCCAACTGAATTTTGCAAGAAAAAAGCTTCAGGAACTCTTGGTCAATCACAACATTTAAAACTTTACAGCAATGGAAAATAATCACGATATCGATAAAAAATTCAATGAGGCTTCTAAAGCGGAAGAGCCAGCGACTTTCCCTGGTTTTGATAAAGTTTGGGCTCAGGTTGAAGAAAAACTGGATAAAAAAGAAAATAAAAAAAGAATTATCCCGATTTGGCTTCCTTATGGAATTGCAGCAAGCTTGATGGTTGGTTTGGGTGCGTTTTATTTTATTAATAAAAATGATATTTCAGAAATTAATAAATCTGTAATTACTCAAAATACGGTTTCTCCAGCATCAAATTCAAATATTCAGGCAATTGACAGTACGGTAAAGTATAATATTGAAAAAGAAGCTAATGATTTAAAAGAGAATCGAAACCAAAAAGTATTAGCTTATGAAGAGGCAAAAAGATTATATAATCGCCATAATATAGAATCGGATTTTATTTTTGAAGAAAAACCATTAATTATTAGTGCTAAAAATTATAAAATTAAACCAATCGCAATTAATAAAGAAGTTCCCTACATTCCTGTAGACAGTGGCTACAAAGAAAAGAATATTGAAGAAGTAGTTATAGTAGGATATGGTGTAAAAGCGGCCGAATCTAAATCTGTTGTGTCTTCTTCAACGGTTAGTGGAAATCTTATAGCAAGTAATTCAAGACCTGTTTTAAATGCATTGGCGGGAAGTGTTCCTGGAGTTGCAATTACTTCTGGTTCAGGAACTCCGGGTTCTTCCAAAAGTGCCATTCGTATTCGTGGGGTTGTTTCGGGTAAAGAAGGTTCAGAACCGTTATACGTTATTAACGGTGAGATTGCAAGCAGAGAAAAATTTAAAAAATTAAAACCTGAAAACATTAAAGAAATCTCAGTGGTTAAAGATGCTGCTGCAACTTCTTTATATGGAGGCAGAGCAGCAAATGGCGTTATTGTAATTTCTACTAAAGATGCATCAAAATCAAAAAATAAAAAGTTTGATAAATTCCTGAAAAAGCTTTTCCCAAAAGCAAAAACCGATATTGTAGATAAACCGGAAGAAAAAGAAGAAGTATTTCCAAAAGCAGGACAGCTTACTGCGGGAGAAGCAAATGATTTTTCCAAATGGAATTATTGGATGGATATTGCTGTGCCTGCTTTAGAAAGTTATAAAAATGAATGGAAATTTTTTCCTGAAAGAAGAGTGTCTGTACAACTGGTGAATAAAAATAAAAAACCGATAGTGGGAGAAAGACTAAAATTGGTTAATGATAAAAATGAGGTTGTCTGGGAATCAGTTACTGATAATCTTGGAAATGCAGAATTATGGATTAATCCAATGACTAACGTCGAGCAAAACATAGGAAAATATATTTTGAAAGATCAATCAAATAATATAATCAGTAATAATCCTAAAGAATTCAAAAACGGACAAAATCTTATTGTTCTTGATAAACCATGTATTGAAAAGAGAGCTTTAGATCTTGCGTTTGTAGTTGATGCAACAGGTTCGATGGGAGACGAAATTGCTTATTTGCAGTCTGAACTTCTGGACGTTCTAAAAAAAGTGGAATCTAACCTAAAAAATACAGAGGTAAGATATGGTTCTGTTTTTTACAGAGACAAAGGAGATGAATATGTAACCAAAAAGTTTGATTTTAATGAGGATGCGAGCCAGCTTTTAAGTTTTATCAAACAGCAGAATGCTTCAGGTGGTGGTGATTTTCCGGAAGCTGTAGTTGAAGCAATGGATGTCTCTTTAAATGAACTGAAATGGAGTACAGAAAATTCTACCAAAATCATGTTTTTGATTCTTGATGCACCTCCACATCAATCAGAAGAAAATATTTACAAGCTTTTTAGATACATAAAAATAGCAGCTCAGAAAGGAATAACAGTCATTCCTCTGTCTGCAAGCGATATTGATAAGCAGACAGAATATCTGATGAGAACTTTTGCGCTGATGACGAACGGTACGTATACTTTTTTGACCAATCACAGCGGAATCGGGAACAATCACATTGAACCAACTGTAGAATCTTATGAAGTAGAAAAATTGAATGATCTTCTTCTGAGACTTATTTTGCAACGGGCAACTCTCACCGAATGCGATAAAAATACTTCTCAGAATTATCTGAATAAAAAACTGGAAACCGAAGCAGGTAGCGAAACTGAGCATCAAATAAAAGTTTTTCCAAATCCTACTAAAGGTCCGATAAACATTATTTCAGATCTTCCGGTTGATGAGCTATACGTCTTTGATTTGGCTGGAAAAATTATTATGAAAAAAGAAAAGCTATCCGGAAAAAGTGCTATTGATATCTCATCTTATCCACAAAGTGTTTATCTCATCAGAGCCAGAACAGAAAAAGGGTGGGAAACCTTTAAAGTGATTAAAAATTAATTCATAATAGTTTAAAACGCTCTCATTGAGCGTTTTTTCTTTTATATGATCTTAAAAAATAAATATTACGAAATAAATTTTCAAAAATTATTGAAATTTCGAAAATTATAATTACATTTGTATCAGAAATTTAAGATAAAATGCAACTTTCAGAAGCTAAAGAAAAATACATCCAAACTTGGGGAACGTTCGCGACCAATTGGGGAATCAATCGTACAATGGCGCAGGTTCATGCTCTGCTTTTGGCAAGCAACAGAGCCCTTTCTACTGATGAGGTGATGGAGCAGCTGGAGATTTCGAGAGGAAATGCGAATATGAATCTTCGCGGATTGATGGATTGGGGAATTGTAAAAAAGGAACTGATAAAAGGTGATAGAAAAGAATATTTTGTAGCGGAAAAAGATGTGTGGTATTTATTCAAGCAAATCACTAAGGAGCGCAGAAAAAGAGAGATTGAACCCGTTATTTCTTTCCTGGATGAGCTTAAAAATATTGAGGATAAAGATTCAGAAGAAGCTCAAGAATTTATTAAGCTGATGAACGATTTCAGTTCTGTGACAGGGAAAATCAACAATATTATGGATCTGGCGATCAAAAGTGATGATCACTGGTTGGTCGGAAAGATCACTAATTTATTAAAATAGAAAGGACTCCAAAATCCTTTTTTATTTCAAATTTTCTTTCAAAAAATATTGAAAATATAATAATATTAAAAACTTTAAAACATGAAACTGAATATTTTAAAAACAGAAGTGATATTTCAAACTCTATTGACCTTCGTAAGCCTTGTATGGGTTGTTTTAACTGAAGGGTCAGAATTTTTTATTGCACTTTTCTTTATTGGAGCTTCAAATTTGCTTGGCTTTATACTGAGGATTTCCCTTGTTGCAAGCAAATTTCATCGCTATTATTTCTTCGGAGTTATTTTGTTTTTTCTGATTTTGTATGGCATAACTTCTTTAACAGTTGATTCCAACATGGAATTTGCAACATATTTTATGGGAATTGGAGGTATGCTTTTTAATATCTATTATTTGGTTTATGGTTTTTATCTCATTGAAACGATGAAACAAAATAAGATAGCAGAATAAATTTTTTTGAATCTATGTTTCAAAAATTATTGAAAATATAATATTTATAAAATGTTCAATATTATTTCATACCTACTTTTTCTTTCCATCAGTTCGTACATCACGATTGATGTGGGAAGAAGGTGCTACAACGCCGGGAAGTATTATCTGGATTATCTTATTCACGATGCCAATCTTTGTCTGACAATCAACAGAATACTTTTAGGATGCTATTACCTGATAAATCTCGGCTACATCGCCATTAATCTGGCAAGTTGGGATAAGGTAAATTCTATGGAACAGCTGCTGTCGGTCACAGCCATCAGAATTGGAGACATCACTTTGATTCTCTGTTTTTTACACTTCATGAATATTTTCACTCTTTACTTTTTAAGAAAAAAATTAACTATAAAATAATAACACTATGAATGCAACAGTTTTAACCACAGCCACCTACAACTTTTCTGCGTACATGATTTACTTACCGATTGTCATTATGCTCACAATTTTTGTTTCACAGTTTCTTTTTAAGAATTCTAAAACCTTTATGATTGATATTTTTCATCAGAAAGAAGATATTGCAATGGCAACCAATTCACTCTTTAAGATCGGTTTTTACCTTTTAAATATTGGTTTTGCCTTATGTATAATCGAATTTTTTCAGATTGAAACAGTAGAAAGATTAGTCGTTGCCTTAAGCAAAAAGATTGGCGGATTCTCTATTTACCTTGGAATAATGATGCTTCTGAATTTACTACTGTTCTTAAAAGGTCGCAAACACGCCATGAATAAAGATAAAATCATTAAAAATGAAAACACTGATATTTAAAATCTGGATGTATTTCACCTTCAAAATCCGGAATAAAAGAACGAGAGGAGACTTTTTGAACCTTTAAAATGAATAACCATGAAAATGCTTTTAAAATACGACGTGAACATTCAGAAAACTCTAATTCTACTTTTTGTAGTGACTTTATTCACCGTAATGGCTATGGGACAAGATTTTATATTAATCGTATTGATTATTGAATTTTTTCTGATCGCCATTTTTCAGTATTCCCTGAATTTAATAAAATTTAATAGTAAAAAATATGTACAAACCGATTCAAGGAAAGTGTATATTTTTCTTTCAACGTACGTGGTGATTGGTTTTTTAACGTGGCTTTGCCTAATATCATTGGATATCCGTGATAATAGCGGTAACATTAAGGATATTTTTGAACTAATGATGATGTCATGGCTTTTTCTTTCTCCCATCCTGATGATACAGTCGCTCCTGATAAGTTTTTTTGATTTTAAAAACACTCATTCTAACCATCTGAATCATGAAAACACTTAAAAATCATACCTTAATCTACGATAACGAATGCCCGATGTGCAACATCTATTCTAAAGGTTTCATTAAATCGGGAATGTTGGATGAAAATGGAAGAGAAGCCTTTACAGATATGAGTTTAAGGAATAAAAACCTGATTGATTTTCATCGTGCAAAAAACGAAATCGCATTAGTCGATCATGAAAAAAGTAAAGTGATTTACGGATTGGATAGTTTATTATTAATTATCGGAAATTCATTTCCATTGTTAGCAAAAATTGCTAGAATAAAGCCTTTCTACTGGTTTTTTAAAAAGCTGTATTCCTTTGTTTCTTACAACAGAAAACAGATTATCCCTTCAAAAAAAGATAATACGGAAGAAGCCTGCATTCCGGATTTTAATTTAAAATATAGGTTAGCTTACCTTGCTTTTGTTGTGATTTTTTCAGGATATGTTTTGAGTATATTTTCAACAAAATTAGGATTGGGATCAACTCAGAATTTTTGGAGAGAATTTACAATCTGTATCGGACAAATCATTTGGCAGACTGTATTTTTAAAATTTTATTTAAAAGACAAAATATGGAATTACCTCGGAAATATGATGACTGTTTCTCTGATCGGAACTTTACTTTTAATTCCCGCTTTATTTTTAAATCTAAATCCGGTTTCTTCAATAATTTATTTTGGAATCGTTGTATTCATTATGTTTCTGGAACACATTCGAAGATGTAAAATATTAAAATTAAACTTCCTTCCTACATTTTCCTGGATGATTTTCAGAACCACAGTTTTAATTACTTTAATCTTATTAAACAAATAAAAACAACAAAGAGTCCCGAAGGGACGACCTTCTAAAGGATAGGATGAAATCCTATCGCCGACAACACAACAACACAACAACATCAACAACACATCAACATCAACAACAACAACAACAACAACAAATCACCAACAATAAATCAAGATCAACTAACAACCAAAAACCGTCAACTATAAAACCAACTGATGTCAAAAATAATTTTAAACACAACCATCAAAGCCGATATCCAGGTCGTTTTCGATTTATCAAGAGACATCGATTTGCATCAAAAATCAACTTCTAAAACGAACGAAAAGGCAATAGCAGGAAGAACTTCCGGACTCATTGAAGAAGGAGAATCCGTCACTTGGAGAGCAAAACATCTAGGCGTCTATCAAACATTAACCACGAAAATTATCATTATGAATAAACCTTATCATTTCACCGATGTTATGCAGAAAGGGGCTTTTAAATCGATGAAACATCAGCATATTTTCAGACAGGAAGGTAAAAACACAATCATGACAGATATTCTTGAATTCGAATCACCTTTCGGAATGATCGGAAAAATCTTCAACACAATCTATCTTAAAAATTATATGAAAAAATTCCTATTAGAACGAAATAAATTAATTAAAAAAACCGCAGAATCAATAATGAGTCCTGAAGGGACGATTTAAACCAGGATATGATGAAATCCTATTAAAAACAAAACCCATCAACTAACAACAAACAACCAAAACAATGAAATTCCTAAAAGCCGAATGGCGAAAATTAGCCATCATCAACTACGAAATCAATCCAGAAATCTTAGAAAAATACCTTCCAAAAGGTACAGAACTGGACTTCTATCAAGGAAAATGTTATGTAAGTTTAGTTGGATTTATGTTTTTAAACACCAAATTACTGGGACTTCCAATTCCCTTTCACAGAAACTTTGAAGAAGTGAATTTAAGATTTTATGTAAAGAAAAAAGAAGGAGATGAATGGAAAAGAGGGGTAGTTTTCATAAAAGAAATTGTTCCAAAACCGTCTTTAAGTTTTATTGCCAATTCAGTTTACAAAGAACATTATAAAACCATGCCGATGAAAAATAAAATTCATCAAAAAGGCGAAGAATTGTTAATAAAATATTCTTGGAAAGATAAAACCTGGCATTCTATAGAAATCACTGCGGAAAATGTACCTTTAAAAATGGAAAGCAATTCAGAATTTGAATTCATTACCGAACATTATTACGGTTTCACAAAAAAAGAAAATAAAACTTCAGAATATGAAGTCTGTCATCCAAAATGGGAGTATTATGTAGTCAAAAATCATCAGCTTGAAATAGATTTTCAAACAGTCTACGGAAATGATTTTGAATGTTTAAATCATCAAAAACCCATCTCTGTCATGCTCGCAGAAGGTTCTGAAATTGAAGTGAAAATGAAGAAGTATCTCAAGAACCAAATAAAAAGAACCAAGTAAAAAGTCATTCATAGACTTTTAAAACATTTAGCATTCGCAATGTCATGCTGAGCCTGTCGAAGCATCTCATATTTAAATCCATCAACCATCAACTAAATACCATCAACCAAATGAAAATAATCATTGCAGCCGGAACAGGTTTTTTAGGCAAGAATTTAGAAAAATACTTTACAGAAAAAGGAAATCAGGTTTATATTTTAACCAGAAATCCAAAACGTGAAAATGAAATATACTGGAATGCAAAAACGTTGGGCGAATGGAAAAATGTGCTTGAAAATGCTGATGTTTTAATCAATCTAACAGGAAAATCTGTCGATTGCCGATATACGGAAAAGAACAAAAAAGAAATTTACAATTCAAGAATTGAAAGTACAAAAGTTCTTCAACAGGCAATCGATGAGTGTGTCAATAAGCCTAAAATTTGGTTGAATGCAAGTTCGGCGACTATTTATGTTCATTCAGAAACTCATTTAAATACAGAAGAAAACGGAATTATTGGCGACGATTTTTCGATGAATATCTGCAAAAGCTGGGAAAAAGAATTTTTTAAAGTAAAAACAGAAAATGTGCGGAAAGTTGCTTTAAGAACTTCCATCGTTTTAGGAAATAACGGTGGCGCTTTTCCAAAACTGAAAATGATCACAAGATTAGGGTTAGGCGGAAAACAGGGAAGCGGAAATCAGAATGTTAGCTGGATTCATATTGACGACTTCTGCAGAGCAGTTGAATTTATAATTGACAATGAAAATATTTCAGGAGAAATCAACGTAACGGCTCCAAATCCTTTGTCTAATGAAGATTTTATGCGAAAATTAAGAAAAGAAATGAAAATTCCGTTAGGATTGAATACTCCTGTCTGGCAACTGGAAATTGCCTCTATATTTTTAAAAAGTGAAACAGAATTATTACTGAAAAGCCGAAATGTTTATCCTCAGAAATTAATAAAAAGTAGCTTTGAATTTACTTATTCAAATATTGAATCTGCATTTAATGATTTGATTTAAAAATAGAAAAATAAACGGAATTAGAAACCCACGCAACAGAAAATCTTCGATTTTCAAAACTAATGTGTTCTTCTATAAAGTGTGATAATAATCTTAAATTCTAATGTGTTTTAATCTTTTGTGTCTTTTGTGGTTAAAATTTTCAGTTTAAGCATTAAATTAGCAAAAACTAAACTTAATGCTCATCAAGCCAAAAACGAAAACCTTATTTCTTTCATCATTACTCATATCAACCACTTTTTTTTCACAGGCTCACAACGTTTCAGAAGGCTATCAAAAACCTACAGATCCACTTGTTGTCCAAAATCTTGAAAACTGGCAGGATTTAAAATTCGGGCTTTTTATGCATTGGGGAACGTACAGTCAATGGGGAATTGTGGAAAGCTGGAGCCTTTGCCCGGAAGATGAATCATGGACTCAAAGAAAACCTGAACACGGAAAATCTTACTACGAATACGTTAAAAACTATGAAAATCTTCAGACGACTTTCAATCCGACTCAGTTCAATCCTCAGAAATGGGCAGATGCGGTGAAAAAAGCGGGAATGAAATATGTGGTATTTACAACAAAGCATCACGATGGTTTTGCCATGTTTGATACACAACAGTCTGATTATAAAATTACTTCTTCAAAAACACCTTTTTCTAAAAATCCAAAAGCCGATGTAACGAAAGAAATTTTCAATACCTTCCGAAAAGAGGGTTTTAAAATTGGTGCTTATTTCTCAAAACCTGATTGGCACTCCGACGATTATTGGTGGTCCTATTTTCCTCCAAAAGACCGAAATGTAAACTACGACCCGAAGAAATACCCGGAAAAATGGAACAGTTTCAAAAATTTCACCTTTAATCAACTGAACGAAATTACTTCAAACTATGGTAAAATAGATATTCTTTGGTTAGATGGAGGTTGGGTTCGCCCATTTAACACGATCGATCAGAATGTTGAATGGCAAAGAACCATCAAGGTTGAACAGGATATCGACATGGATAAAATAGGAACGATGGCCAGGAAAAATCAACCCGGAATTATTATTGTAGACCGAACGGTTCCCGGAAAATGGGAAAACTATGTCACTCCAGAACAGGCCGTTCCTGAAAAAGCACTTTCGATTCCGTGGGAAAGCTGTATCACGATGGGCGATTCGTTTTCGTATGTTCCCAATGACAATTATAAATCGTCTCAGAAAATCATTGAAACTTTAGTCAAAATCATTTCAAGAGGAGGGAATTATCTGATGAATATTGCTCCCGGACCCAACGGAGATTATGATCCGATAGTGTATGAAAGGTTAAATGAAATTTCAGGTTGGATAGATAAAAATCAGTCTGCGGTTTTTGCGACGAGAAGTGTTGCACCTTACCACGACGGAAATTTTTATTACACCCAAAGCAAAGACGGAAAAACGGTGAATATTTTTCATTTAGATGATCAGTCAAATTATCAATCTCCATCCACATTAAATTTTACAGTTCCGGATAATTTTAAGCCGAAATCATTAAAAGTTTTAGGATTATCAAACAAAATTCAATGGAAAAAGACAGGAAATTCAATTGAAATTCATTTACCTAAAGAAAGAAATCAGTTAAAATATTCAACCGTAATTCAAATTACACAATAGTTCAAATTGTGGACTACTTTTATATCAAAAAACGACATAGGAAATCGGAGCGTTAAGAAAATTAAAATTTAATCCGTTAAGAAATTCCCATTGTTTGAAGCGCGACACAAATATTGAAACGAAGAGCAAATATTGAATTCGCGCAAGTTTTGGGAATTTTAGGATTAAATTTTAATTTTTAGCGTAGAGTTCCAAGTCTTGAACTTTTAGTTCTTTTGTTTCAAGACAAAAGAACAATAATTAAATCAAAATATTTATGTTCTTAAAATTTCGTTTTAAAATCATAGCAATTTCATTATTGAGCACAACATGTATTACAGCTCAAAAACCACTATACAAAGACCCAAAACAACCTGTAGAAGCCAGACTTCAGGATTTATTAAAACGCATGACTCCCGAAGAAAAATTCTGGCAATGCTTCATGATTCCCGGAGATTTGGATAACGTCTCGAAAGGTCAATATGCTCACGGAATTTTCGGTTTGCAGGTAAGTGCGGGAAATCAGGGTGGCGGAGTTGCCGGACAATTGTTGAAATATAATGCAAATGAAGAGGCGGAAAGGCTGGCAAAAAAAATAAACGCCATTCAGAAATATTTCGTGGAAGAATCCCGGTTGGGAATCCCAATTATCCCTTTTGATGAAGCTTTGCACGGATTAATGCGTGAAGGAGCAACCGCTTTTCCACAAGCAATCGGTTTGTCAGCAACCTTCAATCCTCAATTGATGAAAGAAGTATCGACAGCAATTGCAAAAGAATCGAAGTTGAGAGGAATCCGTCAGATTTTGGCTCCGGTTGTGAATTTGGCAAGTGATGTTCGATGGGGAAGAACGGAGGAAACGTATGGCGAAGATCCATTTTTAACTTCTGTGATGGGTGTGAATTTCGCCAGTTCTTTTGAAAATCAGGGAATTATTACAACTCCGAAACATTTTTTAGCGAATGTTGGTGAAGGTGGGAGAGATTCATATCCAATTCACTGGAGCAAAAGATATTTGGAAGAAACGCATTTGATTCCTTTTCAAAAAGCCTTTAATCAAGGAAAAAGTCGTTCGGTGATGACTTCTTATAATTTATTGGATGGAAGACCTTCAACAGCAAATCATTGGTTATTGACTGAAAAACTAAAAAAAGAATGGAATTTCAAAGGTTTTGTCATCAGCGATGCGAGTGCGGTTGGCGGAGCAAACGTTTTGCATTTTACGGCAAAAGATTATGATGATGCTTCTGCACAGGCAATTAATGCGGGACTTGATGTGATTTTCCAGACAGAATATCAGCATTATAAATTATTTATTCCTCCGTTTTTGGATGGAAGAATTTCAAAAGAAAGAATTGATGATGCGGTAGCTAGAGTTTTGAGAGCAAAATTTGAGCTCGGTTTGTTTGAGAATCCTTACATTTCTAATAAAGATATCGATGAATTAAAGAAAATTAACAATAAACCTTTGGCGGAAAAAGCGGCCATTGAATCTTTTGTTTTGCTTCAAAATAACAATAAAACACTTCCGATTTCTGAAAATTATAAAAAGATTTTGGTGGTTGGAACTGATGCTGTCGATGCAAGATTGGGAGGTTATTCAGGGCCGGGAAATAAAAAGGTGAGTATTGTGGATGAAATTAAAAATTTCGTTAAAAATAAAAATATTGAAGTCAAATATTCAAAAGGAATTGACTGGAATTTGAAGCAATTTGTAACAGTTCCGACCGAATTTTTGTCTTCCGAAAATCAAAAAGGACTAAAAGGAAATTATTATTCCAATTCAGATTTAAAAGGAAATCCGGCTTTTGAAAAACACGACGAACAATTAAATTTCAAATGGACTTTATATTCTCCAAATCCTGAAAAATTACAGGCAGATAATTACAGCATTCGCTGGACAGGAAAACTGGAATCTCCGGATTCGGGAAAATATCAATTAGGACTCCGTGGAAATGACGGTTTCAGATTATATGTAAACGGTAAATTATTGATTGACAATTGGGAAAAGCTGAGCTATTCAACCAAAACTGCCGAAATTGATTTTGTTAAAAGTCAAAAATATGACATCATTGTGGAATTCCACGAAAGCAGGGGAGAAGCCAACATCGAACTGATCTGGAATTACGGTTTAAATGACCATCAGAAAGATTTTGATGAAGCATTAAAACTCGCTCAAAATGCAGATTATATCATCGTTACCGCCGGAATTCATGAAGGTGAATTTCAGGATCGTTCTTCGCTGAGTTTGCCCGGAAATCAGGAGAAATTTATTCAGGAAGTTTCAAAACTAAATAAGCCGACAACGGTTGTCTTGGTTGGAGGTTCCGCCATAAAAACTACGGATTGGAAAGATAAAGTCGGAGCAATTTTAGATGTTTGGTATCCCGGAGAAGAAGGCGGAAATGCTGTCGCAAAAGTGCTTTTTGGTGCAGAAAATCCTTCGGGAAAATTGCCGATTACATTCCCGATTGAAGAAGGACAATTACCTTTGGCATACAATCATCATCCGACAGGCAGAGGAAATGATTATTATGATTTAAGTGGCGAACCGTTATATCCATTTGGTTTTGGACTGAGTTACACGACTTTCGAAATTTCTGATTTACAATTAAATCAATCCAAATATGCTGAAAATGATACAATCATCGCAAAGGTCAATGTAAAAAACACAGGCTCAAAGGCCGGAAGTGAAGTTGTTCAGTTATATGTAAAAGATTTATTAGCTTCAGTTTCGAGACCAATTATTGAGTTGAAAGGTTTTCATAAAGTATTTTTAAAGCCAGTAGAATCAAAACAAATTTCGATTGAAATTCCTGTGAAAGAATTACAGTTTTTGGATGAGAAAATGAACTGGACTGTTGAAAAAGGAACGTACAGGATTTTTGTAGGAAATTCTTCTAAAAATCTTCCTTTAAAACAGAATATTGAAGTAGAATAGACTTGCGTTAAAAAAGAGTTAATTATAAATGGGTGAGAATTATGGTACAATATCTGTAATGTTTACTTCCAAACCAATGTTTTTAATGAAACATTCTAAAAAGTAAATGTCATGAAAAAGTTTTTAATATCGACAATTTTATTGATAGCTTTATCAACGAGTGCTTTTGCGCAACAAAGACCGCCTGCACCTCCGCATCCTTCGAAAACGCAGCTATATAACAGTAAGCTGAATGAATTGAATAAAAGGTACAATACTGAAAAGAAATTAATTACGAATCACCCTGTAGCAACCAAAAAAATGAAACAGGACCAGCTAAGAGCTTTAAATGAAAGATATCAGAATGAAAAACGTTTGCTAAAAGCTGCTAAATAGATGTAGGGATGAACATTTCAATAGCAGTTTGTTTTTACGAAATTTTTAATTTAAAATAAAATTTATTGAAAGAGAATGCTTCTTGTATTCTCTTTTTTATTTAAAATGAATAAAAAATGTCATAATCATGCATTCTCAGATGAATTATCAGAAATGCGCTTCATCCAATATTTTTCCTTAAATTCGCATAAAAATTTTAAACTAATGAATTACGATATTATTGTCATCGGAAGTGGTCCTGGTGGATATGTTACTGCAATCAGAGCGGCACAGTTGGGTTTCAAAACTGCAATTATCGAGAAAGAAAATTTAGGGGGAATTTGCCTTAACTGGGGATGTATTCCAACTAAAGCTTTGTTGAAGTCGGCTCAGGTTTTTCATTATATTAACCATGCTGAAGATTATGGTTTGAATAAAGTGGAAGGAAGTTTTGAATTTCCGAACGTAATTCAGAGAAGCCGTGGAGTTGCCAACAAAATGAGCAAAGGGATTGAATTCCTGATGAAAAAAAATAAAATCGATGTTATTTTAGGAACGGCTAAAGTACAGAAAGGTAAAAAAGTCTCTGTTACGGATAAAGACGGAAAAGTAACCGAATATACAGGTACTCACATCATTATCGCAACGGGAGCACGTTCCAGAGAATTACCGAACTTGCCACAAGACGGTAAAAAAGTGATAGGATACAGACAGGCATTATCTCTTCCTGAGCAGCCAAAATCTATGATCGTTGTAGGTTCCGGAGCGATTGGGGTTGAGTTTGCTGATTTCTATAACACAATGGGTACAAAAGTAACGGTTGTTGAATTTATGCCAAATATCGTTCCTGTAGAAGACGAAGAAATCTCTAAACACTTAGAGAAATCTCTAAAAAAATCAGGTATCGAAATTATGACCAATGCTTCTGTAGAAAGCGTTGATACAAGTGGAGAAGGTGTAAAAGCTACAGTAAAAACGGCTAAAGGAAACATCGTTCTTGAAGCTGATATTTTACTTTCTGCTGTCGGAATCGCTGCAAACATCGAGAACATTGGTCTTGAAGAAGTGGGAATTCAGACAGATAAAGGAAGAGTTTTGGTCAACGAATGGTACGAAACTTCAGTTCCTGGATATTACGCAATCGGAGATTTGATTCCTACTCAAGCTTTGGCACACGTTGCTTCTGCGGAAGGGATTACTTGTGTTGAGAAAATCAAAGGACTTCACGTTGAGAAAATCGACTATGGCAATATTCCTGGATGTACATACTGTCACCCTGAAGTGGCTTCTGTTGGTCTTACAGAAAAGCAGGCTAAAGAAAAAGGATACGACATCAAAGTGGGTAAATTCCCTCTTTCTGCAAGTGGAAAAGCTACTGCAAATGGAAATACAGATGGTTTCATCAAAGTTATTTTCGATGCTAAATATGGTGAGTGGTTAGGTTGCCACATGATCGGAGAAGGGGTTACAGATATGGTTGCTGAAGCTGTTGTTGCCAGAAAACTAGAAACGACTGGTCACGAAATCATCAAATCTATTCACCCGCACCCGACAGTTTCTGAAGCAATTATGGAAGCTGCTGCTGCTGCTTACGGAGAAGTGATTCACATTTAATTTGAGATAATCAATTTTAAATATATTAAAACCGCAGATTTTGTCTGTGGTTTTTTCTTTTTTAATCAGTTTAAACTTTTTATTTTCAAAATTTGTCATTCCGTAGGAATCTAAGCAATGATTTTAAATTGAATATCTAAAAAATGGGTGTGGATTCCTACGGAATGACAAACTCGGGTAATATTTTTCTAATGCTTAAATAAGCGACGACGACCCTAGCCCCGATTGTAACGGCATCCTTTTGTATAGCGAAGCGAAACAAAAGATATAGTGAAAAGCGGGAAAAAGCTTCAAATAGAAAATTAAAATTGCTTTTCGATGTAATCAAATTACTCCTAAAAAAAGTTTAACAAGTTTAATTTAATCTCACTTATTTTCTTAATTTTAGCCACTTAATAAAATACAAATTAAAATAAACTATGTTTAAAAAATTAGCTGCGGAAGCATTAGGTTTAGGAGATATTGGTAAAATTATTCCTTCTCAGGATTATGATAAAGTAGATTCGGACGATTATATTTTATCAGAAGATAATGAGAAAATTTTCTTTTTGATTAAATCTAAAAGAGACGAATATTGCTTCACCAACAGAGCTTTGATACACATTGACGGAGCCAGTGCTATCGACAGGAAAAGAGTTTTGAGAAGATACGAATATTATCAGTTTCCTTTTTCAAATGTAGTTTTGCAGACTGCAGGAACGATAGATCTTGATGTTGAGATCTCGTTCAATATCGGCAATGTTCCTTTAATGATCAGTGTTGCAAAAGGCCAGGTTGATCAGTTAAAAGACCTGTATAAAGCACTTTTGGCGATTCAGCAAGTGGTTCACCATAACCATTCGTTATTGAATTTTTCTAATGACAGTATACAGAAAGCAATTGGAAGCATTGCATCAGGAAAACAGGAAAATGTTGCGAAAAGCCAAGAATTAAAGGCGATTAATGAATATGTTTTTGCCTGGAATACCAATAGTTTCGACAGATATAATCAGAAAGATTTTTCTGCAATTTTTGAGAAATATATTAATAATTAATAATTGCTCTTTAAATACTGAACCACAGATTTCGTCTGTGGTTTTCTTTTTAAATAATTAACAAAATATTTAGAATAATTAAATACCATATTCAGCGAGGTTTTCTTACATTTATTCAATGAACTTTGAAAAAACAGGATTGGTTTTATCGGGTGGCGGTACTAAAGGTATTGCACATGCCGGAGTTTTAAAATTTCTTAGTGAACAGAATATTGATGTGGATGTTCTGGCTTGCTGCAGTGCCGGTTCTATTGTGGGCTGTCTTTATGCTATTGGCAAAAAACCTGAAGAAATTTTAGACTTCTTTCAGTCGGTATATTTTTTCAACTGGAAGCATTTTACGTTTAATCAGCCCGGATTGGTTTCGTCTGTCATTTTTAATAATTACCTGAAACCGATTTTTCGTGATATGAAAATTGGTGATTTAGAAAAAGAAGTAAAAATTGTAGCCACAGAATTAGTCGCAGGAACAGAAAAGATTTTTGATAAAGATTTTTTGGTAACCGATGCCATCATTGCTTCATGCTCAATTCCGGGAATTACAACACCTTATATTTTGGGAGAAGAAATGTATTGTGATGGGGGAGTTTTGAATAATTTCCCTGCAGATATTATTCGTGATGATTGCGATAAATTGATTGGTGTTTTTGTTTCGCCGCCGCATGATATTAAAATCAACGATTTAAAGTCCATTAAGGCAATTGTATCAAGGTCTTATGATTTGCTCTCATATCGAATTGAAAAGATTAAATTTGAGCATTGTGACTGGTTTATTTCATCACAGGATTTATCGAGCTACGGAACCTTCGAAAGAAAAAAAGACCGGTTAGAACAAATTTTCAATATCGGATATCGTGCAGCGAAAGAAAGCTTTGCAGAAAGCAATTATTTTACACAACTGAAACAATTAGGCTCATAAAGAAAAAACTCTCACTTTGGACTGCCCCCAAAAAGTTAGACACTTTTTAGGGGCATTTTATTTATGGGAATATCAAAATATAGTTTATCATTTAAGTTGAGTTGCATTGAAAGAATTGCAAAACATAATCTTTCGGTGCACTC